>JAAXUL010001197.1 GCA_013336035.1 Chloroflexales bacterium | reverse complement strand
CCCAGCTGATCACCATGGCGGGCGCGAACCTGAGCGGCGCGAACCTGACCAGGGTGAGCCTGTCCGGGGCGAGCATGACCGGCGTGAACCTGAGCGGCGCGACCCTGCTGAACGCCAATCTGCGCGAGGCTACCCTCAGCGACGCCAACTTCATCGGGGCGACGCTCTACGAGGCCAACCTGAGCGAGGCCGACCTGCGCGGCGCCGACCTGAGCGAGGCCAACCTCAGCGGCGTCTACCTGAGCGGGGCGAAGCTCGACGGGGTGTTCATGACGCGGGCCAACCTGAGCCGGGCCAACCTGAGCGGGTGCTGCCTGCGCGGCGCCCAGCTCCAGGGCGCCAACCTGCGCGAGGCCAGCCTGGTCGACGCCGACCTCACCGGCTGCGACCTGAGCGATGTGGACCTGAGCGAGTGCGACCTGACCGGTGCGAGGGGGATCGATCGGTGAGGTGGGCTCCGTGGCCCACCCGTTTGGCGGGGTTGCCATGGCTTGCGCTCTGCGGGTATAGTGCAGGTATCCTCCCCCTGTACCAATCGGAGCAGAGCTACATATGGCGAAGCCCGTTATTCTAACCGTTGACGATGACCCGAGCGTGCTGAGCGCCGTCGCCCGTGACCTGCGGCGGCGCTACGCCGAGCAGTACCGGATCGTGCGCGCCGAGTCGGGCGCCGCGGCCCTCGAGGCCACCCGCGAGCTGCGCCAGCGCGGCGAGAGCGTGGCCCTCTTCCTGGCCGACCAGCGCATGCCCCAGATGAGCGGCGTCGAGTTTCTCGCCCAGGCCATCCCGCTCTTCCCCGAGGCCCGCCGGGCCCTGCTCACCGCCTACGCCGACACCGACGCCGCGATCAAGGCGATTAACACCGCCGCCGTCCACTACTACCTGCTCAAGCCCTGGGACCCGCCCGAGGAGCAGCTCTACCCGGTGATCGACGACCTGCTCGACGAGTGGCAGGCCAGCCACCGCCCGGTCTTCGAGGGCGTGCGCATCGTCGGCCACCGCTGGTCGCCCGAGACCCACGTGCTGAAGGACTTCCTGGCTCGCAACCATGTGCCCTACCTCTACCTCGACCTCGAGGGCGATGCCCAGGCCCGCGAGCTGCTCGAGCAGTACGGCCAGCCCGACCCGCGCCTGCCCCTGGTGCGGCTCGCCGATGGGCAGTGGCTTGTGGCGCCGGCCGTCGGCGAGCTAGCCGAGCGGGCAGGCCTCCGCCGCCAGGCCGAGCGGACCCACTATGACCTGGCGATTGTGGGCGGGGGGCCCGCCGGCCTCGCCGCCGCGGTCTACGGCGCCTCCGAGGGGCTGCGGACGGTGCTGATCGAGCGCGAGGCGCCCGGAGGCCAGGCCGGCACCAGCTCGCGCATCGAGAACTATCTGGGCTTCCCCTCGGGGCTGAGCGGGGGTGACCTGGCCCGCCGCGCCGTGGCCCAGGCGCGCCGCTTCGAGGTCGAGATCATCTCGCCGGTCGAGGTCACAGGTCTGCGCGTCGAGGACACCTATCGCGTCCTTACGCTCGCGGACGGGGGCGAGATCAGCACCTTCGCCGTCGTGGTGGCGGTGGGCCTGTCCTATCGCAGGCTCGACGCGCCCGGCGCCGAGGCCCACACCGGCGCGGGGGTCTACTACGGCGCCTCGATCACCGAGGCGATCTCGTGCAAAGACCAGCCGGTCATCATCGTCGGGGCGGGCAACTCGGCCGGCCAGGCCGCCGTCTACCTGGCGGGCTACGCGGGGCGGGTGATCCTGCTGGTGCGCGGCGACTCGCTCGAGACGAAGATGTCGCAGTACCTTGTCAATCGCATCCGGCAGATCGAGACGATCGAGGTGCGCCTCCGCAGCGAGGTGGCCACCGTTCACGGCGCCGACCACATCGAGGCGGTCACGGTGCGCGGGCCCGCGGGCGAGGAGGAGGTGCCCGCCTCGGCCCTCTTTATCTTCACCGGGGCCATGCCCTGCACCGAGTGGCTCGCCGGCGTGGTCCAGCTCGACCGGCAGGGCTTCGTGCTCACGGGCCCGCAGCTGCTCGAGGCGGGGCGCCGCCCGAAGGGCTGGGACGTCGATCGTGACCCCTTCCTGCTCGAGAGCAGCATCCCTGGTGTCTTCGTCGTCGGCGACGTGCGCGCCGGCTCGGTCAAGCGCGTCGCCAGCGCCGTCGGCGAGGGCTCGATCGCCGTCCAGTTTGTCCACCAGCACCTGGCCCGACTGCGCTAGGGCGGCTCGGGGAGGGCTGTGCCCTCTCTGAAACCCACCCCTAGGAAAGAGGCGAGAGGCAATACCTATGATCACCGCCGCCGAGCTGGCCCAGCTCAAGCTGTTTGAGGATCTGACCGACGACGAGCTGGGCTGGGTGCTGGCTAACAGCTACGAGCAGCTGCTCGCCAAGGGTGCGTACTTTGTCCGCGAGGGCGAGGAGGCCCTCGGCTTCTATGTGGTGCTCGATGGCGAACTGCAGGTTATCCGCGTCGTCGACGGCAAAGAGACGGTGATGGGCACGACCCCGCGCGGGGTTATGGGCGGCGAGCTGTCTATCCTCAACGGTGTGGCCTCGAACGTGACCGCGCGGGCGCTAATGGCGTCGCGCCTGATCGTCTTCGGCGTGCCCGCCTTCCGGCAGATCTTCGCCGCCGCGCCGCCCTTCGGCACCAGGGTGCTTCAGACGGCCACCGAGCGCATGCAGGGCTACACCGCGATGCGCCACCAGCA
>JAAXUL010000397.1 GCA_013336035.1 Chloroflexales bacterium | reverse complement strand
CCGTCCTCTACCTGGAGCGCCAGGCGGGCGAGCCGGCGCTGCCGATCGCCGGCGCCGACCTGGTGCACCAGATCGCCGACCTCGCCCGCCGCCCGCTGCTGATCGTGCTGGCATCGTGTCGTGGGGCTGGCGACACTAACCAGGTTCTTTCCGCTGTTGGCCCGGGCCTAGCCCGCGCCGGCGTGGGCGCGGTGATGGCCATGCAGGGCGATGTGCCGATGGATCTGGTGGCCGCCCTCACTCCACGCCTGTTCGGTGAGCTGAGCCGCGACGGCCAGATCGATCGGGCGCTGGCCGCAGCCCGATCAGCGCTTCCCACCGACCAGCCCTGGTGGATGCCGGTGCTATGGATGGCAGTGAACGATGGCGCGCTCTGGCAGACTCCCGAAAGAGCGCCGGTGCGCGGGGCCGGGGTGTTCCAAGTGCGTTATCCAATGAATCCGCTCTTCCGCGGTCGCGATACTGAGCTGGAACAGTTGGCAGAGGTACTCTTAGGCGAACCCATCGGCCCGGCCGCCGCGCTTCCGGCCCTAGCCGGCACTGGCGGGATCGGCAAAACCCAGCTCGCCAGCGAATTCGCCCACCGCCATCGCGACGACTTCCCTGGCGGCATTTTCTGGATCAATATGGCCCAGCCCGAGACCGTGGCCTCCCAGGTGGCCGCCGCCGGCGGGCCAGGCGGCCTGGACCTACCCGGCTGGAGCGGGCTCGACTTCGAGGGAAAGATCGCTGCGGTGCGGCGGGCCTGGAACGAGCCGGTGCGCCGGCTGCTCGTCTTCGACAACCTGGAAGATCCGCACCTCCTCCAGGAGTGGCGACCGACGAGCGGCGGGGCACGCGTGCTGCTCACCACCCGGCGCGGGGTCTGGACGGCGACCAGTGGTGTGCAGGCCGTGCGCCTCGCCACGCTGGCCCGTCACGAGAGCATCCGGCTGCTGCTCACTCCGCGCTACGGCGCGCAGGTTGAGACGGTGCTGGCCGAGCCAGCCGTAGCGGCAGAGGCCGGCGCGATCTGTGAGGAAGTCGGCGACCTGCCGCTGGCTCTGGCCCTGGCCGGTGCCTACCTGGAGCAGACGCCGAGCCTCTCGCTGGCCGGCTATCACCGGCGGCTGGCCGAGATGCTGCTGGCCCACCGCTCACTGGAGGCCGAACTTGAGGAGGGGCTGCCCACCCAGCACGCCGCGAGCGTCGCGGCGACGATCGCCCTGAGCTACAACCAGATTACGTCTTCGTCTACACCGAAACAGGGATTGAGTGCATGGGTTGCGAAGCTTACCAGAGCTAAACCAGGCGAGGCCCTGAGATTGCTCCAGCGCATAGCCCAGCTCGCACCCGCGCCTATCCCGCAGCGGCTGCTTGTGCGCCTGGCCGAGCGTGACCCAAATAATGAGAGTCAGGCGTCTGAAGTGGATGCCCCGCTGCGCCGATTAGCGACGGTGGGGTTGGTGGATCTGCTCGATACAGGGAGCGTGGCGATCCACCGGCTCATCGCCACCTTCGTGCGTGCCCAGGATAGCAACGGGCAGGCCAGTGCAGCGCGGGCTACAGCATCTCTGATCGACGAAGTCTATGCCATCAACGAGGCAGGCTACCCGCTTCGAGGCACACCTTACCTGCCGCACCTCGTCTATCTGGAGCAGTACGCGGAGCAGTTAAATGTGAAGCTATCGGCGACTCTCCAAACGAATCTGGGCTACCTACTGCAAGCTCAAGGTGATCTTGTGGGGGCGCGACCCTACTTCGAGCGCGCGCTTGTCATTCGCGAGCAGACGCTCGGTACGAGCCACCTTGCTACGGCAAACAGCCTTCACAACCTGGGCTACCTACTGCAAGCTCAAGGCGACCTTGTGGGGGCGCGGCCCTATTGCGAGCGTGCGCTAGCAATATGTGAGCAGACGCTTGGACCAAGCCACCCTATTACGGCTAACAGCCTTAACAACCTGGGAACCTTGTTGCAAGCCCGGGGCGACCTTGAAGGGGCACAGCCCTACCTTGAGCGCGCCCTCGCCATTCGTGAGCAGACGCTTGGCACAAATCATCCAGATACGGCCCAGAGCTTCAACAACCTGGGTATGCTGTTAGAAGCCCGAAGCGACCTTGAAGGGGCACAGCCCTACCTTGAGCGCGCCCTCGCCATTCGTGAGCAGACGCTTGGCCTAAATCATCCAGATACGGCCCAGAGCTTCAACAACCTGGGCGAGTTACTGCGTAGCCAGGGCGACCTAAGTGGTGCCCGCCCCTATTTAGAGCGCGCCCTCGCCATTCGTGAGCAGACGCTCGGCCCGGTCCACGCCTATATGGCCCACAGCCTCAACAACCTGGGTGCGCTGCTACAAGCCCAGGGCGACCTAAGTGGCGCCTGCCCCTACTTGGAGCGCGCCCTCACCATTTATGAGCAGACGCTCGGCCCCAATCACCCCGATACGGCCAGAAGCTTCAACAACCTGGGCGAGTTGCTGCGTAGCCAGGGCGACATTGCGGGAGCGCGGCCCTATTTGGAGCGCGCCCTCGCCATTTATGAGCAGGTGCTCGGCCCCAGTCACCCTGATACGGCCCTCAGCCTCAACAATCTGGGTGCGCTGCTGCAAGCCCAAGGCGACCTCAGTGGCGCCCGCCCCTGTTTGGAGCGTGCCCTCGCCATTTATGAGCAGGTGCTCGGCCCCAGTCACCCCGATACCGCCTTGAGCCTCAACAACCTGGGTATGTTGTTGCAAGCCCAGGGCGACCTGAACGGCGCCTACTCCTATTTGGAGCGCGCCCTCGCCATTTATGAGCAGGTGCTTGGCCCCATTCACCCCAATACCGCCTTGAGCCTCAACAACCTGGGTGTGTTGTTGCAAGCCCAGGGCGACCTTAAGCAGGCGCAGCCTTATTTTGAGCGCGCGCTCGCTATCCGCCAGTGCGTGTTAGGAATTGACCATCCTGATACTGCGATCAGTATTTGCTGGATAGCCGATCTTGCCCGACGGAGTGGTAATACTACTTCAGCCCGATCACACTACGAGCGCGCCCTTGCCATCTTCACTAACCGCCTTGGGCCACAACACCCGAATACTCAGAACATCCAGTGCACCCTCAACGCCCTCGATGCACCCCAGGAAAGCCGTGAAGAGCAGATCGCCCACCTGACCCGCGAGGTCGAGGCGGAGGTCGCCGAAACTCTTGCCGCTGGCGACACTGAGCAGCGTATGACCTTAGCCATTAAGCTGGAGAATGTGGCACAGCAGGCAGAAACAAAAAACCCGCCCTACCTCGCCTTGGCAACCCGGCTGCGCGAATTAGCAGTGCAGCTGAGGGGCGAAAGCGCTACTGATTCGCAGCCTTAATCAGCAAGCAGGCGCTTGTCGGTCTGCGAGTGCTCCAGCAGTCTCATAAATGCTTCGTCAGTCAGCCGATCAAATCCGCGTGGTGCCTTTTCGATGATGCTGAGATCCAGTAGGTTCTTGAGGTTCAGACGCTTGGGGAAGGAGTGGACGTAGGCAAAGTTGACGACAAATGGGCGGTTGCCTGAATTCCAATCCCAATGTGCTTTAAGTTCTTGATCAGAGAAGACACTTCGTTTTCTGCATAGCTCAATAAACTTCCCCAGCGACAGAATGCCTGTGTGTATATTTTGCACGACTCCTATTGTACTTGTAACGGAGGTGTAATAGGCACGTCCCTTTTCGGCTGCGGTGCGATAAAATACGACCACATCACCGGGTTTCAATCCTTTTTCATAGGAACGTGAAATAAAGACCTTACTGATCGCATTTCTATTCGGTCGATTTTCTATAAAGTCAACAGGCGATTCAGTCTTCAAAATAGAGTCTGGAAATAGTTCCGTATGATACTCAGGGTATATTGACACAATAAACTTGCGTGACTTGCGCGAGAAGAACGGATAGGTTAGGCAGGGATTGGCTCGGTCCGCTCGCTGCGAGAAGTCCCGCACCAGAACGACCTCTTCGCCTGCTGCGGACCGCTTGACGCCATGCCGCTGAAACCCCCAGTCCTCAAGGAGGTAGATCAGCCGTTCTTGATCCTCGCTCCGATCGAAGATCGTGACATAGATCTCTTCCACATTGTAGCGCAGCGCATTATCGAAGATGATCTTCAGGAAGCGCTCACCGAGCTTATAGCCGTTGGAGATAACCTTGAACGTCCCGATCTTCAGCCGCTTCTTCGGGTTAAAGCCCGGCACGATGTCGGAATAGTTCTCGTCTGCGCCCTCTGGCTTCACATAGAGGAAAGCAAGAACGTGCCCCGTGTCGGCTTTACAAATATAGGCAATCTCGTCGGATTTGCGTGCAAACCATCGCTCGAAGCCGGGGTAGTCCTGTTTGAACGAGTCGAAAAACGGATCGTTGATGTCGATGTCGCCAAAGTACACTTTCTTTACTGACAGCACTTTGTAGTCAGCGAGAGCGGGATTCTCTGCTGTAACCTTCTCAAGGAAAGCATCGATCGTAAACACCCGCTCTGCGATGCCAAGGTGCTGCGCTTTCGTATGAATCTTTCGATCCTCGGTGATCAAAAGGTCAACGCGCCCTGCGAGCACTTCTTTGAGTAGCGAGGTATCAATTGCATCATTGGCATTCGTGTCAAAATTCGCCCGGAGTGCCTGTATGATCGGATTATCCGGTGCCTGGGTGCGCAACTCATGATAGTTCTGCATCTTGATATCAAACGACGCTACCACACTTGGGTCTTTATGCTTGCGTATCTCACCTAGTGATAGTGGATGAACGCACTTTTCGTATCCTAGCTTATCCAACCAGTAAAAGAGCCTGCCGATGTCTTTGTGTACAACCTTACTCGCTTCACGGTGAATGAGGATGTTGGTGTCGAGCAGGGTACGCATGGGTTTAGTCCTTCTGGGGTGTTATCACTCGCTGAATAAAATCAAGCCCTTCGGTCACACTACGGCTGGTTGTCTTGAATAGAGGAACATCCAACGCTGCACAAACACGATCTGCCTGTTGCGTCTCGGCCGCCTGAAACGCATCAAGGAGGTCGAGCGAATAGGCAACGCTATCACGCAGCTGAAGTCGTTGCTGGATAATCGCTATGGGGGCGTGGAGGAGAATGACTGCAACCGGGCCGAGCTGCTCGAAGGTGGCTATCGGCACCGGCTCGATCGCGTTCGCCTTGGTTAGCAAGCAAAAGTGCCCATCCAGGAGAAGCGCCGGAGCTGCCCATTTGTACGCGCGCAGCCCGGCGATCAGGATATCCTGGTTCTGAGATACATCAGCGACGGCCTTGTGCCGTTCAACCGCCCGCTGCTTCGCGCGCTGGATAAGCGTGCTGGCGCTGATATGATCGAACGCGAGCGCCGCGGCGACCTGCTGGCAGAACGAGGTCTTTCCAACCCCATGAATGCCGGCAACAAAGATGATCATCCGTTGCATCTACAAATACCCGGATAGGTCTCTTTTTAGCGTTTCAGGCATGTGGGAGTATACGGCTGGCAATATGCGAAGTCAAGGCCACCCGATCGAGCACCCCCTGGCTACCCGGCAACACCTGTGACCATTGCTGGCACCCCTGTCCCTATAATAGAACATGTGATCATATTGAAGCCGCAGGTCGCTTTGCACAAATGCCCAGGTCATGCTAAGGTGTACCCGTTTCGGGGCTTGCTGACCAGATATAAGGTTTTTTCACAATGAGCATTCCCAGCATATCACTCGACGTTGTTGCCGCTGCGCTTCACGAGGACTCGTTCTGGAGGCGCCAGGTGCAGCAGCTTCAGGATGCTGCATATGGCGCCCCGGCATTACACCTTGCCATCTTGGTCAACCCCTACCTCGAACGAATTCTCAGTGGCCGTAAGACGATCGAGTCGCGCTTCTCCATGCAGCGGCGCGCGCCCTACCAGCAGATCCAGCAGGGCGATGTCGTACTCTTCAAGCGATCGGGCGGCCCTATTCTCGGCATCGGCTTCGTGGACGAGGTGATGTTCTACCGACTCACTCCGGCGGTGCTAACCGAGATACAGACCACCTATGCGGCTGAGCTTGGGATTGACGACCCGAACTTCTGGTCTGAGCGCGCGCACGCCGCATATGGCACGCTCACGCGTCTCTCACACGTTCGGCGTCTGCCGCCCATGCCCTTCATCAAGCGCGACCAGCGGGCCTGGCTCGTCCTCCAGAACCGAGTTCTTCAGCCCCAACTCCTCCCCGCGTATGTCTACCCCACCGCCGACTGAGTCCTCTGCGCCTCCACAACGGCCTAACCTCCTCACCGCTCTTCGGCCGGCGGCCACCAGCCGCTGCGACCCAGAACTGCCGGGTGATGACGATAAAGTCGTTGTTGAGGCGGAGCGCGGCTATGGTGGCACGGCCGAGCGGAGTCAGTCCGAGGATGTGGGTGCCGGCGACTGACCAGGTGGCGCAGCTTGGCGAGGAGGTAACTGGAAGCCACGCTCAGGCATCCAGTTCTGTCAGGGTGGGGATAGGCTGTCCCCGCAGCTTCAGCAGCACGACGCCGTAGGCTTTGCGCAGCATCCGCAGGTCGGCATCCTGCGACAGGCTATCAAGAACCTGCTGCTCCAGCGGGGGAGTGATCCCGGCCCGCGGCTCGCGGAGCTCGGCAAACCGCGCGATCGCAGCCGCGGACACCTGCTTGCGGGCGGCCTGCTCCAGGGCTGAGTTGTCAAGCTGCTCCAAGGCCTGGAGCGCATCACGCATCGTCGTCGGCAGGTTATCCGGCAGCCCGGCGCTGAGCGTCTGCGCCACATGCTCTCCAGAGGGCGGTTGGTCAGTGCCTCCGGCCGCGCGAGGCGGGTGTAACAGGTGTAACGAGGGTGTAACAGAAGGTGTAACTAGACAATATCCCTTTCCTATGCCATAAATCATAGACTCGTTACACCTGTTACACCCCTCTCATCCTTTCATCAGCGCAGTTACCCGCTCACGTTTCTTCTTCAGATCGCCCTTGGAGCGGGCATACAAAACGGGTGTAGCGTGTAACATAGCGCAGCAGGACGCCATATTCTCACGCTCCACCCGGTTGTTACACCACGCCCGTGCTACACCCTCAGGGTGTAACATCGGCCCAGTTTTCGATCGCACTCAGCGGGACTTTGAGGCTGCGGGTCTGCTGGCCGAGATGGGTCCGCAGGTTCTCGGTCGCTTTCCCATCACGGCCCGGCAGAACCCAGCCGCGCCGGAGCCAGGTCTGGCCGTAGAGCTGCACCGCTGCC
>JAAXUL010001196.1 GCA_013336035.1 Chloroflexales bacterium | reverse complement strand
GGCGAAGAAGGGAGAATCGTGGTTCCAGCTTATGACCTTGAGCTTCCCGCCCCGGGCCACGCGCAGGATCGCGTGGGTGAGCGGGAGGTTGTGTGGCATGGTCAGGAGGAGGTGGGTGATGATCACCTCGAGGTCTGGGTCGAGGGTGCGGGCCTCATCCATGAGGGCAACACCGTCGAGGTGCTGGAGGTTCAGGCCGGTGATGAGCAGGGCGAAGCGCCCGGCACGCAGCAGATCGAGGGCCTGCTCGGCGCTGGCCACAGCTGTCACAATGAAGCCGGCTCGGCGCAGGCGCGCGTCGAACATCATTCGGGCCGCGGGGTCGTCCTCAACCAGTAGTAGCCGCGTCTCGTCCATGTACTCCTCCGGGGCTTTGCCTCCTTAATATTTCGACCAGTCGGCGTAACAATACCGTGCGCCGAGCCCAAATAGAAGGCCCCTTGGTCCTGCTTTCCAGGGGCCCAATGGGTGTAGTACCAGAGTCCTGCCGTTCGCGTACGGCTGGAGGAATTTGCGGCATAATGCTAGTGCTATACAATGCCCATGACCCTATCCAGACCCTGGCGATTTGCCACCCTCGCATTCTGCCATATGCTCGAACTGGCCCTGGGATATGACGGAGCTGCACGATGTCTACCTCTGGCCAACGGCCTACGCTACGCACATGGCAGATCGCACCGTTGATTTTCGCCGGGGGCCTTGGCATATCCGTGCTGCTGTTTGTCATCATCTGGTCTGGGGAGACGCGCGCGCTGGCCAGTGAGCTTGACGCCGACGCAGCGATGGCGGTAACCAGCCTCGATAACACGCTTGAGGTCGCCCTAGACGACCTGAAGAGTCTAGAGTCATTCTTTGGCGCCTCAGAGCTCTTGACCCGGGCCGAGTTCCAGGGCTTCACCCGCCGGGAGCTATTTGGTGCGCAGGCAACGCCCGGGGTCCAGGCCTTCTTCTGGGCCCCGATCGTGCCTGCCACCGAACGCCCAGCCTATGAGGCGGCGGCTGTGCGTGAAGGCCTGGTGGGCTTTCGCTTCCGTGAGCGCCTAGGCGCTGAGGGCCTGATCGCCGCGGAGGCCCGCGACGAATATATCCCGATCTACTACCTCGAGCCCCGCGCAGGCAATGAGTGTGCTCTGGGGCTTGATCTGGCCTCAGACCCGACGCTGCGCTCGACCCTCGTGGCGGCACGCAGCAGCCACAATGTCCACATGGCCGAGGTGCGCGCGCTCTGCGCGCCCGATGACGGCGCGCAGCAGATCCTGCTCGTGAGGCCGGTCCTAAAGGGTCTGGAAGGGCATACCGTGGACGGGGTCAGCGCCCCAAGCGGCACGCTTGCCGGCTATATGGCCAGCACACTACGCCTGGACGAGCTCGTCGCAGCGGCCCTTGATAACCAGCGCCTCGACGACCTGCAGGTTTACCTGTTCGACCGGACCGCGGAGATCCCTCTGGGAGCCTACAGTACCGGATCGGCGACCCAGCCGGCGCCAGCCGGGCCGCCCCCCGCCAGCGCGCGCGATGGGCTGTCTGCCGTGGCGACAATGGAGATAGGGGGCCACCAGTGGGAGCTAATCATCCGGCCGACCTGGCGCTATGTGGTGGCCCGCAGGACGCTGATGCCCTGGATGATCCTGACTGTCGGGCTGAGCTTCACCGGCCTGGCTGTGCTGTACGTGTGGCAGCGCCGACAGGCCGAGGAGCGCCTGCTCGTCTATCGCCAGATCGTATCGGCGACGCGTGACCTGCTGGCATTCTTCGACCGCGACCAGATCTGCAGGGCGGTGAACGACGCTTATCTGAGCACCTACGGCAAGGGCCGCAGCGAGACGGTCGGCCGGCATATGCGCGACCTGCTTGGCGCGGCGGCCTACACCGAGCGGGTCAAGCCGATTATGGACCGCGTCCTCCAGGGCGAGGAGGTGCGCTTCGAGACGTGGCTGGCGCTTGGGGGCGGGGCACCGCGCTTCGTCGAGGCGCGCTACATCCCCTACGACGACCAGAACGGCACAGCCGCCGGCGTGGTGGTCATCGTCCACGACCTGACCGAGCGCAAGATGGTCGAGGACGAGCTGCGCCAGGCTGCCACCGTCTTCGAGAACACCCTCGAGGGCGTGATGATCACCGACCCGGATCTGGTGATGGTGGCGGTGAACCGGGCCTTCAGCGAGATCACCGGCTACAGCAAGGCCGAGGCAATCGGCCAGACGCCCCGGATGCTCCAGTCGGGGCGTCAAGACCAGGCCTTCTACCAGCAGATGTGGGCGGCGATCAAGCAGCAGGGCCGCTGGCAGGGCGAGGTCTGGAACCGGCGCAAGAATGGCGAGATCTATCCCGAGTGGCTGACCGTCAGCTGTGTCACGAACGAGGATGGCCAGGTCGTCAACTATATCGCCGTCTTCTCGGACATCAGCCACCTGAAGCGCTCGGAGGAGCAGCTCGCGCATCTGGCGCACTACGACGCCCTGACGGACCTGCCGAACCGGCTGCTGCTCTACTCGCGGCTCGAGCACGCCCTCGAGCGCGCCGAGCGCCACAGCACGCAGGTGGCGGTGCTCTTCATCGACCTCGACCGCTTCAAGAACATCAACGACAGCCTGGGCCACCCGGCCGGCGACGAAGTGCTCGTGGCGATCGCGCACCGGCTGAAGGAGCGCCTGCGCATCTCGGACACGATCGCCCGCCTGGGGGGCGACGAGTTTGTGGTCCTG
>JAAXUL010000396.1 GCA_013336035.1 Chloroflexales bacterium | reverse complement strand
TTCTGCTTCACGCTGCCGGCGGCGGACGCGCCGGCCGAGACCCACGAGGTGATAGGCCCCCTCCAGGCGGCGAACTAAGCATCAACAGAGGCGAGGTCCGATGATGCAGCAAAAGACGATCCTTGTCGCCGACGACGAGACACCGCTCCGCGACTTTGTCGCGCGCAACCTGCGGGCGCGGGGCTTCGCGGTGACCGAGGCGACCAACGGCCTCGAGGCCCTGGCCCTCTGGGGCGCCGAGTCGTGCCACCTGCTCATCCTCGACGTAATGATGCCGCGCATGGACGGCCTCGAGGTGACACGCCGCGTGCGCGAGCGCTCGACGGTGCCGATCGTGGTGCTGACCGCCCTTGATGAGGAGGCCGACAAGGTGGCGGCCTTCGACCTCGGGGCCGACGACTATCTGACCAAGCCCTTTGGCGTGGGCGAGCTGATGGCGCGCGTGCAGGCGGTGCTGCGGCGCAGCCAGTGGGCCGAGCCCGCTGCCCCGCCCAGCCGAATGCGCCGCTTCGGCGAGATCGAGGTGGACCTCGAGGAGCACGTGGTGCGCGTGCGCGGCCGCGAGGTGAAGCTCACGCCGACCGAGTTCGCCCTGCTGGCCCAGATGGTCAGCCACCCCAACAAGGTGCTGACCCACCGCATGCTGCTGCAGCGGGTCTGGGGCGACCAGTACGGCGACGAGCCCGAGTACCTGCGGGTCTATGTGGGCCGCCTGCGCCGCAAGCTCGAGCCCGAGCCGGGCACGCCGCGCTACCTGGTGACCGAGCCGGGCACGGGCTACCGGTTCGTCCCATGAGCGCCCGCGCCGGGCTCCTGCTCCTCGTGATCCTCGCCCTGGCCGGGTGCGCCCCCCTGGCGCCGGCCCGCGAGGCGATCCTGTTCGGGGCCACGATCTCGATCACCGGGGTGACGGCCAAGGAGGGCGAGCACACCCGTGACGGCTACATGCTCTTCGTCGATGCGGTCAACGCCGCGGGCGGGGTCGCGGTGGGCGGGCGGCGCTACCCGGTGCGGCTGCGCTACTACGACGACGAGTCGCGCCCCGAGCGGGCCGCCGAGCTGTACGAGCGCCTGGTGGCCGAGGACCAGGTGGACTTCCTGCTAGGCCCCTACGGCTCGGGGCCTACGGCCGTCGCCGCCGAGGTCGCGGCCCGCCACGGCCTCCCCATGGTCGAGGGCAGCGGCGCCGCCGACAGCCTCTTCGCCACGGGCAACCCCTACCTCTTCGGCGTGCTGAGCCCGGCCAGCGCCTACCTGCGCGGGATCATCGATCTGGCGGTCGCGGCAGAGCCGCCCCTGCGGACCGTGGCCATCGTCGGCGCCGACAACAGCTTCGCCAGTGAGGTGGCCGACGGCGCGGCGGCCTACGCCCGAGAGCGGGGGCTCGAGCTGGTGGCCAGCGTGCGCTACCCGTCGGGCAGCCAGGACCTTGGGCCCGAGCTGGGCCGCCTGCGCGCGCTGGCGCCCGACCTGCTGCTGGGGGCCGGGCACCTGCAGGACGCCCTGCTGGTGGCGCGGCAGTCGCAGGACGTGGGGCTGCGCCCGCGGGCCATGGGCTTCAGCGTGGGGCCCTCGTCGCCCGAGTTCCGCCAGCGCCTGCGCGCCGACGCCGACTATGTGCTCGGGGCGACCCAGTGGACGCCCGCCCTGACCTATGTGGGCGACGATCTGTGGGGCACGCCGGGGGCCTTCGCCGCGGCCTTCCGGGCCCGCTACCCCCACTACGCGACCGTGCCCTACACGGCGGCCTCCTCGGCGGCGTGCCTGGTGGCCTACCAGTACGCCATCGAGGCGGCGGGCAGCCTCGCGCCCGAGGCCGTGCGCGCGGCGCTGGCCGAGCTCGATGTCATGACCTTCTACGGGCCGATCGCCTTTGACGAGCGCGGCGCCAACGCCGCCAAGCCGATGGCGGTCGAGCAGCTGCTGCCCGACGGGGGGCAGTACACCGTCTACCCGCCCGAGATGGCCGAGCGGGCCGCGCTCTTCCCAGGGGCGCCCTGAGCGCCGCGATGTTTATAGGTTGTTTATACCCTCGCTGCCCCCGTTTACGCCCGTTTTACGGCCGCGCGCTACCCTGAGGTCCATACCCAGCCTCGCCCCGCCTGAGAGTCAGTGAAGACGCCCCAAGGAGGAAGCGCCATGAGTCGCGTACGAGCCCTGGCCGTGGCCCTGTTCGCCGCCCTGACCCTGGCCCTGAGCGCATGCGGCCAGGCCCCCGCCGCCCCGCCCGCGGCTACCCAGCCCGCCGCTGAGGCGACCGCCGCCCCCGCCGCTGAGGCGACCGCCGCCCCCGCCGCTGAGGCGACCGCCGCCGCCCCCGTCGCCGCAGGCTCCCGTGTCGCCACGGTCGGCTACACCGCCTCGCTCAGCGGCAAGCTCAACGTCGAGTCGGTGCGCCAGCAGAACGGCCTCAAGCTCTGGATGGACCAGGTCAACGCGGCCGGCGGCGTCAAGCTGGCCGACGGCACGACGATCACCTTCGCGCCCAAGTCGTACGACGACGAGAGCAACAAAGACCGCGTGCAGGAGCTGTACACTCGGCTCGCCACCGAGGACAACGCCGACTTCATGGTGAGCCCCTACTCGAGCGGCCTGGCCGACGCCGCCGCCGTGATCGCCGAGCAGTACGGCAAGGTCATGATCACCACCGGCGCCGCCGACGACGCCACCTACAAGAAGGGCTACACGCTGGTCTACCAGCTCTACACGCCCGCCAGCCGCTACCTGACCGGCGCCGTGGACCTGCTGGCCCAGCAGGACGCGGCCGTGAAGAAGCTCGCGATCGTCTACGAGAACGACAAGTTCTCGACCAGCGTGGTCGAGGCCGTCAAGGCCTACGCCGAGGGCAAGGGCTACGAGATCGTCCTCTTCGAGGGCTACGACAGCGGCACCAGTGACTTCGCCCCCTTCATCAACAAGATCACCCAGGCCAAGCCCGAGGCCATCCTCGGCGGTGGCCACTTCCAGGACGGCAGCACCTTCGCCAAGCAGCTCTTCGAGAAGCAGGTGCCGGTGAAGTTCCTGGCCCTGCTGGTCGCCCCGCCCGAGCCGAGCTTCGCCGAGCTGGGCGACGCGGCGGTTGGCACCGTCGGCCCGAGCCAGTGGGAGCCCCAGGCCTCGTTCAACCAGGACGTCGCCACCAAGCTCGGCGTCTCGTGGATCGGCCCCGACAGCGCCGCCTTCGTCGAGGCCTACGAGAAGGCCTACGGCGAGGCGCCCAGCTACCACGCGGCCGGCGGCTACGCGGCGGGCCTGGCCCTCCAGCGGGCCATCGAGCAGGCCGGCAGCATTGACACCGCCGCCGTCAAGGCCGCCCTCGACGGGCTCGATCTGCTGACCTTCTTCGGCAACATCAAGTTCGACACCACCGCCGAGACCCACGGCCTGCAGGTCGGCCACGAGATGGTCTACATCCAGTGGCAGGGCGCAACCGGCGACCTTGGCAAGCAAGTCGTCTGGCCCGCCGACGCCGTGACGGCCGAGCTGCTCTACCCGATCCGCTAAATGCTCGCAAGCCCTGCTTGCGGCACGCGAATGGCTGGGAAGGGGTGTTTTCAGGGAGGGCTTCGCCCCCCCTGGACCCTCCCTGACACAGCCCCAGTTGGGCGTATGGGGGAGGGGGATAGGGGAGGGCTTCGCCCCCCTGCGACCCTCCCTGACATAGCCCCGGTTGGGCGTATGGGGGAGGGGGACAAGCCCTCCCCGGCCCTCCCATTGAGCCACCAGATGCCCCTGGTCTTGGCTCCAAAGGAGCGAACCATGGACTTCCTGCTCGCCTCGCTGGTCGACGGGCTGCTGATCGGCTCAGTCTACGGTCTCGCGGCGATGGGCCTGACCCTGATCTGGGGCGTGATGCGCGTGACCAACCTGGCCCACGGCGCCCTGATCGCGCTCGGCATGTTTGGGGTCTATGGCCTGTTCAACGGTGGCCTCAACCCCTACGTCGGGCTATTCCTGGTGGCGGGCTGTGGCCTGCTGGTGGGCATGGGCATCTACTACATCGCCCTGCACCGCGTGATCAACGCGCCCCAGCTCAGCACGCTGCTGGCCACCTTCGCCGTGAACATGATCATCATCGGCGTCGGCACGACCCTCTTCAGCACCTCGCCGCGCAACGTCGACTTTAACCTGGGCAGCTTCAGCCTGGGGCCGATCACGGTGCAGAACACGCGCCTGGTGGCCGCCCTGGCCTCGTGCGCGATCACCGGCCTGCTCTACCTGTTCCTCTACCGCACCCGCCCCGGCAAGTACATCCGCGCCGTGTCGAGCAACCGGGCCGCCGCCGAGCTGATGGGCATCAACAGCACGAGCATCCTAGCCCTCAGCTTCGGCCTGGGCGCCCTGCTGGCGGCCAGCGCCGGCGGCCTGATCGCCACCTTCTTCCCCTTCACCATACTCTCGGGCGAGACTTACCAGCTCAAGAGCTTTGTGATCGGCGTGATGGGCGGCCTGGGCAACCCGCTCGGGGCCCTGGCGGGCGGCCTGATCCTCGGCCTGCTCGAGGGAGTCATCCCCGTCTTTATGCCCACCACCTGGGTGCCGGTGCTCGAGTTCCTGCTGTTCGTGATCATCCTGCTGGTGCGCCCCAGCGGGATCCTAGGGGCGAAGCGATGAAAGCTGTCACCGACGTTCTGCACGGCCCCTCGGCCGCGAGCCGGGTCCAGCTGGCTCGCTGGACCAGCCCGGGCCTCTGGCTGACCCTCCTGGCCGTCGCCGCGCTTGGCGCCTGGCCCCTGGTGAGCGGCCAGGCCAGCCTGCGCGAGGCCTTCTTCACCACCCTGCTGGCCATCTCGCTGGCGAGCAGCCTGAACATCATCCTGGGCTTCACCGGGTACGTCAGCTTCGGCCATGTGGTCTTCTTCGGCCTGGGCGGCTACGTGGGCATGCTGGCCCTCAGCAATGGCGCGCCCCTGTGGGCGGCCATGTCCCTGGGCGGGCTGGCGGCGGGCCTGCTGGCCTACGGCCTCGGCGCGGCCATCCTGCGCCTGCGCGGCGCCTACTTCGCCCTGGCCACCATCGGCGTCAACGAGGCGATGCGGGCCTTCGTGAACAACTTCGCCCCCTTCGGCGGCGCCACGGGCATCTCGCTGAAGTTCACCGTCTACAATAGCTACGGCGGCGCGGCCAGCGCCCTCTGGCTAGCCTACGGGCTGCTGCTGGCCATCACCCTGGCCGTGATCGTGCTTAGCTACGCCGTCAAGACCAGCCGGTTCGGCCTGGGCCTGATGGCCATCCGCGAGGACGAGGACGCCGCCGAGGTGATGGGCGTGATCACGCCGCGCGCCAAGACCTGGGCCTACGTGCTCTCGGCGATTGTCCCCGGCATCGTCGGCGTGATCTTCTTCTTCAAGAATGGCAACATCGAGCCGGCCGACGCCTTCCGCCTCCAGTTCTCGATCGAGACGATCGTCATGGTTATGCTCGGCGGCCAGGGCACCGTCCTCGGGGCGGTCCTCGGCGCGGCGGGCTACCAGCGGCTGCGCGGCTTCCTGCTGACCAACCCCCTGGTGAAGGATCTCCAGCTGGCGATCGCGGGCGTGCTGCTGCTGCTGATCGTGCTCTTCATCCCAGCCGGGATCGTGGGCCTGATCCGGCGCAGGATACCGGCCCTGCGCAAGCTCCTTGTCTGAGATGCAAGCCGCCACGAGGAAACCCCTATGCTCCTAGAGCTGAACAGTGTCTCCCGAACGTTCGGCGGGCTCCAGGCCCTCAGCGACGTGACGATCAGCATACCCCAGGGCGAGATCCTGGGCCTGCTGGGGCCCAATGGCGCGGGGAAGACCACCCTCTTCAACGTCATCAACGGCGTCTACCCGCCCTCGGTGGGCACGGTGCGCTTCCGCGGCCAGGATGTGACAGGCAAGAAGCCGTACGAGCTGTCGCGCATGGGCCTGGCGCGGACCCACCAGATCGTGCGCCCGCTCAACGAGCTGAGCGTGCGCGAGAATGTGATGGTCGGCGCCTGCTTCGGCCACGAGCAGCGCCACCTGGGCGAGGCCGCCGCGATCGCCGAGCAGACCCTCGCCTTCGTGGGCCTCGAGGGGCGCTCCGACCAGCTGGCCGGCAGCCTCAACGTGGCCCAGAAGAAGCGCCTCGAGATGGCCCGCGCCCTGGCCGCCCGCCCCGTGCTCCTGCTGCTCGACGAGGTCCTGGCCGGCCTCAACCCGTCCGAGATCGGCGCCATGGTCGAGACCGTCCGCCAGATCCGCGACCAGGGCGTGACGATCTTCATGATCGAGCACGTCATGCACGCGATCATGAACGTCTCGGACCGCATCGTGGTCCTCGAGTACGGCCGCCTGATCGCCGAGGGCACCCCCGAGCAGGTCGCCAACGACCCGCAGGTGATCGAGGCCTACCTCGGCAGCGCCCATATGGCCCAGGACCTCCAGTCGCAGATCACGGCCCAGTCGGCCTGAGCAAGAGGAGCACAACCACTATGGCGATCCTGGAAGTCAACGACGTCTCCTCGGGCTACGGCGACGTGCAGATCCTGTGGGGCGCCGCCCTGAAGCTAGAGCCTGGGCTGATGACATGCCTGGTCGGCGCCAATGGTGTCGGCAAGACGACCCTGCTGCGCACGGTGATGGGCCAGCTGCGGCCCTGGAGCGGGAGCGTGCGCTTCGAGGGGCGCGACATCAGCCGCCTGCCCGCCCATAAGCGCGCCGAGATGGGCCTGGTGCTGGTGCCCGAGGGCCGCCAGCTCTTCGGCGATATGTCCGTGCAGGAGAACCTCGAGATGGGGGCGACCAACCGGCGCGCCCGCCCCCACCTCAAGCGCAACCTCGAGCGGGTCTTCGTCATGTTCCCCCGCCTGAAGGACCGCGTCACCCAGAAGGCCAGCACCATGAGCGGCGGCGAGCAGCAGATGCTAGCCGTGGGCCGCGGGATCATGGCCGAGCCCACCGTCCTCCTGATCGACGAGCTCTCGCTCGGCCTGGCGCCGGTGCTGGTGCTCCAGCTCTTCAAGAATCTGCAGAACCTCAAGGATCTGGGCATCACCATCCTGCTGGTCGAGCAGAATGTGCAGATGTCCCTCGCCGTGAGCGACTATGGCTATGTGCTGGCCCAGGGCCACACCGAGCTCGAGGGCGCGGCCGCCAAGCTGATGAAGGACGACCACGTGCGGGCCGCCTACCTTGGCCTGTAGCCGCGCCGGCGCGCCCGGCCTCTTTATGGCGCCCTGATCTTGCTAAGACAAGGCTTCGCTGCGCGAGCGTCTACGTTACAGTTTGGGGAGGCGTGGAGGGCTTCGCCCTCCACCACCCTTTGCGGGGGCCGC
>JAAXUL010001195.1 GCA_013336035.1 Chloroflexales bacterium | reverse complement strand
GCTTCGCTTCGTCGAGGAACTCCGGATCGCCCATTCGGCCCGCCGGATCGCGGCGCAGGCGGCTCGGGAAACCTGCCTCCTCGGGGGGAGCGTGGCGTTCGGTGCCGGGGCGCGCTCCTCGGGGTGGGCAGCTTCCCCGTGGCGGGCAGCGTCGGCGAGCCCACCCGCTTCGCGGCCTCGCTCAGCTTTGAGCCGCCGGCCGCCAACGGGCCCCTGCGCGCCGAGATCTTCGAGCTGAACGAGCAGGGCCTGATCACCGCGAATGGGGTGATCGACCTACGCTGGGGGCCGTAGGCGCAGCTCAACCAAATTGTAACTTGACAGGCTCAAAGCCGAGGGCTAGAGTCGCGTTGTAATAGCCCAGCCAGCCCGAGACTAACCCATACGAGCAGATCCTACCTCTCCTCTCGCAAGCCAGGAAGGAGATTATGGATGCGTGAGCGCGAAGAGGCCATCTCCGCGGAGACGCACGCCGCGCCGCCGATCCCGATCAGCGTGGTGAGCAGCAGCCAGCTCCTGCGCGAGGGCTTGGCCTCGCTGCTGCCGCGCTACCTGGCGCTGCACATAGTCGGCCGCTACGCCGGCCTCGCCAGCGCGCCCCTGGATCTGCCCAACCCGCCGGGACATGTGGTGCTGGTCGATGGTTCGCTCGGCCTGGCCGAGACCTCGGCCTGGACGCAGCGCTGGCGCCGGCTCAGCAAGCCGGCCATCGTGATCGCGCTCGAGCTGGCGCCCGATGCCGAGACGGTGCTGGCCTGTGTGGAGGCGGGGGTCTGCGGCTATACGCTGCGGGGCGCGTCGGTGGCCGAGGTCGCCGAGACGATCCTGGCGGCCTGCCGGGGCGCGGCCTACTGCTCGCCCGAGATCACGGCCCAGCTCTTCGCGCGCCTCGCCGAGCGGCGCGCCCTGGCGGTTGTCCCCCGGCGCCTCGACGGCCTGACCGCGCGCGAGGTGGAGGTGCTGCGCTACCTGGTGGCGGACTACAGCAACCAGGAGATCGCCCGCGCCCTGGTGATCGAGGTCCGCACCGTCAAGCACCACGTCCACCAGATCCTCGAGAAGCTCCGGGTGCAGAGCCGCCACGCGGCGGCCTCGCTGGCCCTCGAGTGCGGCTGGCTGGCAGAGCAGGCGGTGGGGGCGCCGGACAGGCGCTAGGCGCGGCGGCCGGCCGCCACAGGCGGGGTGGAGGGACGGGCCCTCCACCCCGCCTCTTTATGCCCCCTGATCGATCCATGCTGTCCTCCGGATCGAGCGCCGCACCGATCCGCCGGCGGGCGAGAGACTGTCCCTGAGATCGGTGGTGCCCCGCGCCCCGCCCAGCTACGATAGTCGCATCCACGCTGACCTTCGCGAATGTCCCAGAGCCAGGCCGGTTCTTCCGTAGAGGAGATAGGAAGCGCACCGCGCATGTCCGAAGCAGCGGACGCGACAGAGCCTGGGCCCATTCGCGTGCTGATGGCGAACATCAGCGGCGTACCAGCAGAGCTGCTTGCCGTCATGATCGCCAGCCAGCCTGACATGCTGCTGGTGGGCCAGGTCGATGACCAAGTCGATCTGCTGCTGGCAGTCGGCGAGGGGGTCGATGTGCTGATCTTCGGCGCGCCGGCGACCCAGCCGCTGCCCGGGGTCTGCAGCAACCTGCTGGCCGAGTTCCCCGACCTGCGCATTGTGGTGCTGGCGGCCACGGGCGAGGCCGCGGCGCTCTACTGGCTGGGGCTGCGCCGGCGGCGGCTGGGCGCCCCGACGGCGGCGAGCCTCAAACGGCAGATCCGGGGCGCCTTCCGGCTCAACCCGGTCGAGTAAGAGGGCGGAGCGATGGCGACATACCGGGCGATCGCGGCGACGAGCCAGGCGGTGCTGGGTCTGCTCGAAGAGGCGTGCCCGCGCGACGAGTTCGCCGACGCCCGCTTCAGGCTGGTCCAGTCGAGCGACTTCCAGTCCGAGACGCCGGCGCTGGGCGAGGGGATCACACTGTTCCTCTACCGAGTGGCGGTGAACGGCAGCGCGCGCAACCTGCCGCCGCGCACCGGGCCCGACGGGCGGCGCTTCCGCCCCTCGCTGCCGCTCGACCTGCACTACCTGCTGACGGCCTGGGGCCGCAGCGTCGAGCAGCAGCAGCGCCTGCTCGGCTGGGCGGTGCGCACGCTCGAGGATACGGCCATCCTGCCGAGCGGGCTGCTCAACCACTACGGGCCCGAGGCGACGACCTTCCGCCCCAACGAGGCGGTCGAGCTGGTCTTCGAGCCGCTGTCGCTGCAGGATTTCAACAATATCTGGGAAGGGCTGAGGCCCTTCCTGTCGGTGCCCTACCTGGCCCGTATGGTCGCCATCGAGTCGGACGTGCAGCTCACCGAGGCCGGCCCGGCGCAGACCCGCGCCTTCTCGCTCGGGGTGCCGGCCGAGCAACGCAGCTGAGACCGCGGCAGGAGGCCTATGCTCCCCCAGCTTCGCAGTGTTGACCAATTCCCCATCGTGGCCCCGCTGGGGGTGCGCTTCTGGGACGACGCCGCGCGGGCGGTGGTCGGCGAGGGGCTGCTGGTCGAGGCCTACCCCGCGGGGCGGCCCGACCGGCGGACCGCGGGCTTCGCCAACCGCGTCGGCGTGTATGTGCTGCGCGGGCTGGCGCGGCTGCGCGAGGCCGAGGGCGGCGCGGGCGACGAG
>JAAXUL010000395.1 GCA_013336035.1 Chloroflexales bacterium | reverse complement strand
ACTGGTTGACGATCTCGCCGTCGGAGACGATCACCGAGCGGGTGGCCCGCCGCGCCAGGTCGTTGTCGTGGGTCACCATCACGATCGTCTTGCCCGCCTTGACCAGCCCGTCGAACAGATTGAAGACCGCCGCGGCGGTCTTGCTGTCGAGGTTGCCGGTGGGCTCGTCGGCGATCAGGATGGGCGGGTCGTTCGATAGCGCGCGGGCGATGGCCACGCGCTGCTGCTGGCCGCCCGAGATCGCCGAGGGCAGCTTGTTGGCGTTCTCGACCATCTCGACCTGCTCGAGCAGCATCATCGCGCGCTCGCGGCGCTCGCTGGGCCTGTACATGTTGCAGAAGTCCATCGGCAGCATCACGTTCTCGACCACGCTGAGCGAGGGCAGCAGCTGGAAGAACTGGAAGATGATACCCAGATGCCGGCCGCGCCAGACCGACATCTGGCCCTCGCTGAGCTTGTGCACGGGCGTGCCGGCGACCAGCACCTCGCCCGTGGTGGGGCGGTCGATGCCGGTGACCATGTTGATCATGGTGGACTTGCCGGAGCCCGACTTGCCGATCACCGCGACGAACTCGCCGGCATCGACGGTGAGGCTGACGCCCTTGAGGGCGGTGAAGCTGCCCGCGGCGCTCTGGTACGTCTTGACGATGGTGCGCAGGTCGATCATGTGGTCGCCGCCGTTGGCGCTCGAACTGGCCGATCCGGCAGTGCCATTACGCTTGAACCAGCGTCCGAACATCACTTGCTCCTCATCCTACGGCGGGTGTTCTGTCACCAGCTTATCAGTCAACCCCCCGGCGGTCATTGGCCCGCAGGTGTAGCGGTAGAGCGTGGGGGGTTGATTTTTCAGACCACCCGGCGCTTTAAAGGTGTAGACCAAAGGTTGCAGGGAATGGTAGGTCTGCGGTCTCAGTGGTGTAGGTAGCGGGGGGCGGGCCGGCAAGCGGGGAGGTCCGGATGGTTGGCGCCTATGGGATGAGCCCGACCTGGCGGGCCACGGCGATGGCCTGGGCGCGATGGGTCGCGCCAAGCTTGCCGAAGATGTTGTTGATATGTTTCTTGACCGTGCCGACCGAGACGACCAGCTGCTCGGCGATCTCGCTGTTGGAGGTGCCGGTGGCCACCAGCCGCAGCACCTCAAGCTCGCGCTCGCTCAGGGGCTCCGGCAAGCGCTGCGGCGAGCGGGCATATGAGCGCAGAGCAGAGTCCTCGCCGACAGCGACAGTGGAGATCGGGCGCCGGGCGGCAAACGCGGCGAGTAGCTGCCCGACAAAGTCCTGCTCGAGGCAATTCTGCGCTTTGTGCCTCGCCCTATGCGCTTCGAGGAGCGTGACGATAGCCGGGCCCTCGTCGAGGAACGTACGCCGGTAGCCCTCGGGCGCGGCGATCTTCAGGGCGGCGGCCAGGTGGGCCTCGGCCGCGCCCGCCTCGCCCGCGGCCTGCCGCAGCTGCGCCTGGAGCACATGGGCGCTGAGGGCGCAATAGCCCATGCCCACAGCCTCCGCGGCGCCAATCAGCGTGTCAAGGCGTGCCATGGCCTCCTGTGGGCGGCCGACCGCCCACAGGAGCCGGGCGTAGACGGTCAGCTCGTAGCAGCGGATCAGATCGTCCGGGGCGATCGTGGCGATGCCGGACTGCTCGGCCCAGGCGCGCGCCGTGACGAGATCGCCGGCCGCCAGGGCGAACGCGGCCCGCAGGGCAGCCAGCTCCCGCCACAGCTCGGGCTGCGCCGGGCTCAGCTCGGCGAGGATCTCGTCAGCGAGGCGGATGGCGTCGGCCCGGTCACCCCGGGCATAGCGGACCCGGGCGAGGGTCTGGTGGACCACTGGGATGCGATCGCCCAGGCCCAGCAGCCTGGCGGCCTCTAGCCCACGCCGGACGCTCTCCTCGGCCCCGTCGAGGTCGTCGCGCTCATAGAGCAGGGGCGCGATGCCAGTGTGCGCCACAAAGGCGAAGTGGCCGCGAGGCTCGCGCGCCCCGGGCGCGAGGATCTCGCCGCGGAGGATCGTCTCGGCCTCGCGTAGCTGCCCCGAGATGGCGAGCTGAGTGGAGAGGTTGAGCTTCGCTATAATGGTCAGGAAGGGGCTGACCAGCCGCTCGCTCAGGGCCACCGCCTCGCGCAGGGTCCGGCTGGCCACGCTAGCGCTGAGCTCGAAGCGCTGGGCGGCGCCAATGAGGACCAGCATGACGCAGCGGAAGAACAGATCATCGGCGCCAAGCAGGCCTAGCGCCTCCTCTGCTCGCAGCAGCGCGCCCTGGGCCTGATCATGGATCAGGAGGAGGGCCTCGAGGCCGAGGACGATCCCGCGCGTCCCCGGCGCGGTGTCGGGGGTGTAGGCTGCCAGCGCGCTCTGGGCGTATGCCCGGGCCTCGGCGTAGCGCCCGTAGATAAGGCTGGCCCAGCCGGCGTGAGCGGCCAGGTCGGGGCGAGCGCGCACAAAGGGCTCGGGCAGGGCCGTGATCCAGCGCAGGAGGGTGACAAACTCGCCCTGGAGGAGCAGGCGTGGGGCGGCGCGCAGGATCAGCCGCCCGGTCCACTCGTCGTCGCTGCCGGCGAGCGCGTAGACGACGGCCTCTTCGAGCAGGCCGTGGCCCTCGCACCAGGCGCTCGCGCGGTGGTGCAGCGCCGCGACCTCGGCGGGGCTCGCGCCGCTCGCCAGGCGCGCGCGCAGCACGTCGGCGAAGAGGTGATGGTAGCGATACCAGTGGTGCTCGTCATCCAGGGGGACGACAAAGATGTTGCGCTGCTCTAGCTCGGCCAGCACCAGCCCGCTGTAGCTGCTGGAGGGGGACGAGCGCTCAAAGGCCCGCGGCCCAGGCCCCGCCGGGGGACAGCCCGCCACCTGCGCTGGCGGGCGTGCGTCCTCGGGCGTCAGCCCAAGCACCGCATCGCACAGCTCGCCGCTTAGCCGCTGGAGCACCGAGGTGCGCAGCAGAAAGTCGCGCAGGTGCGCGGGCAGCCCGCCGAGCACCTCGGTGGCCAGGTACTGGAGCACAAAGCGGTTGCTGCCGGTAAAGGAGGCGATGAAGGCGTCAGGGTCGGCCCGCCCGCGCAGCGAGAGGGCGGCGAGCTGGAGGCCGGCCGCCCAGCCCTCGGTACGCGCCTCTAGCGCGGCCACCTGGGCCGGCGTCAGCCCGATCTGCATCACGTCGGTGAAGAAGGCGGACGTCTCGGCGTGGGTGAAGCGCAGATCGTCGGCGCGCAGCTCGACCAGCAGCCCGCGGGCGCGCCAGCGGGCCAGGGGCAGCGGCGGGTCTGAGCGGCTGATGATCACGAGGCGCATCCCCGGCGGCAGCTGGTCGATCAGGAAGGCCAGGGCCGCGTGAGGGGCCTGGCTGGTCACCCGGTGGTAGTCGTCCAGCACCAGGGCCAGCGGCGCGCCGAGGGCGGCCAGGTCGTTGATCAGCGCCGTGAGCACGGCGCGAGGCTGCACGGGCTGGGACGCCCGGAGCAGGGCGAGGGCCGCGTCGCCGACGCCGGGCTGGTGCAGCCTGATCGCGGCGAGCAGGCCCGCGAGGAGGCGCGCGACATCGCTGTCGTCCTCGTCGAGGGTGAGCCAGGCGACCGTGTCGCCCGCCGCCCCCTGTCTGGCGGCCCAGGCGCCGACGAGGGTGCTCTTGCCGAAGCCGGCGGGGGCGGCGACGACGACGAGCGCGGGGGCGGGCGCGGCGTCGATCTGCGCCAACAGCCGCGCCCGGTCCACAAGGGCCGGGCGGCTGGGAGGGCGCAGCAGCTTAGTCGCCAGGGTCTCGTGCATAGGCAGCCCTATGCGTATTGATATCTTCTGGGCTGCTTATAGTGTAGCATAAATGTTGTGGTCTGATCCTGTCAGAGTAGCCTGGTCGTTGGCAGAAGGCTTGTCTCGTCCTGGTAGAGGGGCTCGGCCATTCGCTCCAGGGCGATCAGCGGCAGGTTCAGGTCACGGATCTTGGCCAGAACTCCGTGAAGGGCGGCCTGATCGCGCATGACCCCTTGTAGGGTCGCCTCGCCACCGGGCTCGTTCACCACAGACAGGGGGGCGAACCAGTCGACCATCTCGGCGTCCAGGTTTGCGCCGATCCGAATGGTGTACCGGGATGCTTTTTCCATGGGTGGGCCTTTAGTGGGGGTGAGCAAGGGCAACGCTGGTCCAGCTAAGGTTTATCATAGCAGGCTCCTTCGACGCTCAGCGGCATGTAGTTCGTGCTCAGCATAGCGCTCAACCGGATGGCCAGTCATACCGCCACGGGTGTACGTGGGGGTTGATTATATCGCTGGGGAAAGGCGGATGCGGGGGTGTCTGGCCCCCGCACCCCGTGCTCACCAAAAAGGTCGGGGCTCGCGCGAGCTCTGCCTACTCATAGGCAAGCACATCGCGCACAGTGACCCGCGAGGCGCTCCAGGCGGGCAGGAAGCTGGCGATGGTGGCCAGGGTGACCACAATGCCCAGCCACAGCGCCACGCCCGAGTACGAGAAGACGAAGACGAACATGCCCTCGGACTGGAAGACCGTCTCCAGGCCCACATTCATCAGGTAGCCGACTGGCGCGGCCAGGATGGCGCCGATAGCCCAGCTGATCAGGCCGATCAGCACGCCCTCGGTGATCACGATGCGCTGGATGGCCCAGTCGCCGGCGCCGATGGCGCGCATCACGCCGATCTCGCGGGTGCGCTCGAGCACATTGATGCTCATCGTGCCCATCAGGCCAAGCCCGCCGACGGCCGCCAGCAGCACCGCCATCAGCAGCAGGAAGAAGATCACCATGTCGATGCCGATATTGCTCTGCTGGACGCGCACGGTCTCGGTCTGCGTGCTCACCACCTCGATGCCCTGGCGCTTGAGCAGCTCTTTGGCCTGCTCGGCGACCTGGTTCTGGAGGGCCGTCTCGCGGCGCTCGGTGAGCAGCCAGACCTCGGCGGCGCGGCCGGCGTCGCCCATCTGGCGCGAGAAGGTGGGGAGGTTGACATACATCCCGGGGCCCTCGAAGAGCACATCGGCGACGCCGACCACGCGTACGCTCAGCTCTTTACCGCCGGCCTTGAGGCGCACCAGCGAGCCAAGCTTGACGTCAGGGTAGTCGGTCAGGAAGCCGCTGTTCACGACCGCGGCCCCGTCGTCGGCGGGCAGAAGCCAGCGGCCCTCGCTGACGTCCGGGCGGAAGGCAAAGCCTTCCGCCGGCAGCGCGCGGATGCTGATGCTCTCATCGCTCTCGCTGTCATCGGCCCGCAGCACCCGGCCGCCGTACGAGTTCCAGTACTCGACGCCGGTCACGCCGGGCACCCCCGCCAGCTGGTCGAGCAGCGTGGTGCGGTAGGGCTTGCTCAGGTTAATCGCGACATCAGAGTTGTAGAACTTCAGGATGCTGGTGATCGTGGACTTGAGCGTGGCCTGCTCGCTGATCACGGCCATAAAGATCAGGCCGGCCAGGGTCAGCGTGGTCAGCGTCAGGGCCAGGCGGCCCTTGCGGCGGAAGGTATTGCGCAGCGAGAGCAGCATGGGTCGCGAGAGGAAGTGGATCTTCTCGAGCAGCCGGTCGATGCGGCTCCTGCCGAAGCGGCCCTTGCCCAGCCCATAGCCGCTGATGGCCTCGCGCACGCTGATGCGGGTGCCGCTGATGATCGGCACCAGGGCGGCCAGCAGCGGGATGATCAGGCCGGCGGCGATCTGCTGCAGCAGGACAGTCTGGGTGGGCGCGACGGTGGTGATGTCGAAGTTGAACAGGCCGGCGAAGAAAGCCGCCAGGCCCCAGGCGCCCAGCACGCCCAGCGGGATGGCCACGAACAGCGAGAGGATGCCGAAGGCGATCACGGTCACCAGATAGAGCTGGACGATGTCGATGTTGCGCGCGCCGATCGACTTCATCACGCCGATCTGGCGGATCTGCTGGGTGAGCAGGGCGCTGATCGTGTTGATCACCAGGAACCCGCTGAGCAGCAGGGCGAACATGCCGATGATGCTGAGCAGCAGGGTGAAGGCCTGGACGAAGTCGTCGGCGGGGTAGACGCCGGGCTCGAGGATGGTGATCGAGGAGACGGTGCGCCCGCTCTTCTCAAGCTTATCCTTGACCTGGTTGGCCACATCGCGGATGTGGTCCATGTCATACTTGTTCTCGGCGACGATGATCTCGATGTCGTCGAACTCCTTGGGCAGGCCAAGGTTCTCGGCCGTCTCGGCGCTGATATAGCCGTACCCCGTGCTCGACATTGAGGTCGGGAAGGTGCCGACGTTGTAGTTGACGCCGCTGATGAGCAGGGTGTACTGCTCGCCGTCGAGCATCTCGATGCGCAGCTGGTCGCCCTCGGCTACGCCCAGGAAGGGCAGGGCCGAGCGCTCCATCGAGACGGTGCGCCGCTCGGGGGGCCACTGGCCGCTGATCGGGGTGGGCCTGTAGGTGCGGATATCATCGAAGTCGTCGATGATCATCAGCTGCAGGTTCTTCCACTCGCCCGACGCGCTCAGGGCGCGGACGTTGACGCCACGGCGGGGCTCGGCGTCCTCGATGCCGGGCATGCGGCGGACGGTCTGCACCATGTCGTCGTCGATGTTGTCGGCGGCGATCGAGGCGCTCGAGGGACGCACGGCGTTCCAGCCGCCGTTGAGGTCGCGCATCAAGATCTCGCGGCCGCCGGTGACCATGCCGATGGCGAAGACGCCAATCGCGATCGAGAGCACCACCAGGGCGGTGCGGGTCTTGTTGCTCCACAGGTCGCCAAGGACCTTGCGCCAGCGAGGAGCGAGCATGAGGTCCTCCCGTTACAGTGCGACGTTCGCCGCGATACGCTCTTCAGCCACGCGCTCGACGTCGCGCCTGGTCCCCTCGGACTCGCTGAGGAGGGCCTGGAACTCGTTCTTGTCGAGGGCCACGACCTCGACAGTGCCGTTGTCGTGGGCGGCGCGGACGGTGGCGCGGCGGGTGCCGTCGCCCATCAGCCCGATCTCGCCGAAGTACTGGCCCTCGCCGAGCAGCTCCGCGATCATCTCGCCGCCGCCCGGCTGGTCGAGGACCACCTCGACCTTGCCCTTGGTGATGATGTAGAAGTAGTCGGCGTGGCCGCCCTTGCGCACGATCGGCTGGCCCGGCTCGTAGGTCAGCCGGTCGATCTGGCGCGTCACGGTGATCAGCTGGTCGAGGCTGAGCCGCGGCAGCGCGCGGGCCAGGTACTGGTCGACGATCTCGCCGTCGGAGACGATCACCGAGCGGGTGGCCCGCCGCGCCAGGTCGTTGTCGTGGGTCACCATCACGATCGTCTTGCCCGCCTTGACCAGATCGTCGAACAGCTTGAAGACGGCCACAGCCGTCTTGC
>JAAXUL010000025.1 GCA_013336035.1 Chloroflexales bacterium | reverse complement strand
CTCCGTCAAGCGGAGAGGGGGGAGCACAGCATTAGGACGCCCTGCGTGGCCCCCCCTCTCCCTGAGCGGGAGAGGGGGCAGGGGGGTGAGGGCCTCGCCGACTTTGACGTAGCCCCGGGCGCCCGATTGCCCGTGGCACGCTTCCTTGCTATACTGGTGCTAGCCCCTCCGCACTACGCAAACGCCTTGCTGCATGACGAGTACAACGACGTCGGCGCCAGCTGCCTCGGAGCAGACCGTCGAGGCAGCGACCCTGTGGCGCAAGTGGCCGACTCTACGCTGGTTGGCTTTGGCCGAGCTGTTGGCTATGGGTGCCTGGTTCTCCGCCTCGGCCGTGATCCCTGCGCTCACCAGCGTCTGGAGCCTCGACGACACGGCGCGCGCCTGGATGACCATGTCGGTCCAGATTGGCTTTGTGGTCGGCGCCTTCGGCTCGGCCCTGCTCAACCTGGCCGATCGGATCCCGGCGGCCCGTCTCTTCACGGCCAGCGCCCTGCTCGCCGCCCTGTCCACGGCCCTGATCCCACTCGTCGCCACGGGCCCGGCCCTGGCCCTGCCGCTGCGCTTCCTGACGGGCGTGGCCCTCGCCGGGGTCTACCCGGTCGGCATGAAGATTATGGCCAGCTGGACGCGCGCCGACCGTGGCCTGGGCATCGGCCTCCTGGTCGCCGCGCTAACTGTGGGCTCAGGCACCCCGCACCTGCTCACGCTCGCCAACGGCATCGCCGATTGGCGCCTGGTGCTGCTGCTCGCCGCCGCCCTGGCCGCCCTGGGCGCGCTGATCGCCGCCCGGTTCGTCAGCGAGGGACCCTACCGCGCGCCCGCGCCGCGCTTCGACTGGCGGGCCATCGGCATGGTGGCGCGCGACCGCCCCCTCGTCCTGGCCAATCTCGGCTACCTCGGCCATCAGTGGGAGATCTACGCCATGTGGACCTGGGTGCCGCTCTTCCTGCGGGCCAGCTACGAGGCCGCCGGGGTCGCGCCCGGGTGGGCCAGCCTGGCCGCCTTCGCAGCGATCTCCGTCGGCGGCCTGGGCAGCCTGCTGGGCGGCCTGCTCGCCGACCGGCTTGGGCGGACCAGCGTCGCCATCACGGCCCTGGTGATCAGTGGTAGCTGTGCGCTGGTGATCGGGCCACTCTTTGGCGCTAGCCCCCTGCTCGTCACCGCCGTCGCGCTGCTCTGGGGCTTCGCCGTCGTCGCCGACTCGGCCCAGTTCTCGGCGGCGATCAGCGAGCTGTGCGATAGCCACTACACCGGCACGGCCCTGACCCTCCAGACCAGTCTCGGCTTCCTGCTCACCCTCGGCACGATCTGGCTCGTCCCCGTGCTGGTCAGCTGGTCCGGCTGGACCTTGGCCTTCGCCACCCTGGCCCTCGGCCCGGTGGTGGGCGTGGCAGCGATGCTCGCCCTGCGCCGCTCGCCCGCCGCCGCGCGCCTGGCCGGCGGGCGCGGCTAGGGTGCTGCGCAGCTCCAGCAGGTGCGGGCGCTCTCGCTGGAGCTGCGGCCCTCGGTGCTCGACGATCTTGGGCTCAGCGCCGCCCTCGCGTGGCTCTGTGACCGGCTCCAGCAGCGCACCGGCCTCGCGGTGGTCTTCGAGGATCGCCACGGCTTGCTTTCGCATCGCCCAGGTGGCCCTGACCAACGTGATCCGCCACGCCCACGCGCGGCGCGTGAGCGTCACGCTCAGCCGCCAGGAGGACCTGCCCGCCCTGGGCATCTGCGACGATGGGGCCGGCTTCGACGTGCACGGCGGCGCGCCCAGGCCGCCGCCGGCACTAGCCTGGGGCTGATCAGCATGGCCGAGCGCGCCGAGCTGGCCGGCGGATGGGTGGACATCAGCTCGACCCCTGGTGACGGGGCCGAGGTCTGGGCCTGGCTCTCCCTGGCTGCCGCAGCCGGGAGCGGTCACGCATGAATCATGCAGGAGGACTGATGCCACCACTGCGGGTGCTGCTCGCTGAGAATCACGTACTAATGCGGGCCGGCCTGCGCCTGCTGCTTGAGCAGACGGGCGAGCTCACGGTGGTCGCGGAGGCTAGTAATGGTGCTGAGGCCCTGCGCCTGCTGGCATTCCACCGTCCACAGATCGCCGTGCTCGACATCGCGATAGAGCCGCCCAACGGCCTGGCGGTGCTCGCGGCGCTGCGCGCACAGAGTGATGTGCCCGTGGTCATGCTCACTGGGGCGGGCAGCGAGGCGCTGGCTGTAGAGGCGCTCCAGCGCGGCGCCCAGGACTATCTGGTCAAGGGCACGCTCAATGACCAACGGGCCCGGCCCGCATCTTGCTCCCATTCTTGTTCTCCATCCTGATCGAGCCAGCGGCGTTGGGGCCGGATCCAGAGAAAGGTCAAGCGGATGCGTTGTGCACCACGAGTTCTGTGCATCGGGGGCGCCCTCGCGGCGCTGGTGCTGCTCCTGGCGACGGTTGGTATAACCACGGTGAGCGCCCAGTCAGGTCAGCGCTGTTTCCCGGAAACGGGCGCCTGTATAGAGGGGCCGATCCGTGACTACTGGGAGCGCTCTGGCGGCCTCCCCGTCTTCGGCTACCCCATCAGCCCCCGCGTGTATGTCGAGGTTGAGGGGCAGCGCCTCGAAGCACAGTGGTTCGAGCGCGACCGGCTGGAAGACCATGGGGCGCAAGGGGTGATGGCGGGCCGTCTCGGGGCGCAGCTTCTGGAGTGGCAGGGCACGCCCTGGCAGGGCCTTCCCCAGGCCGACCGGGCTGCCCCCGGCTGCCGCTTCTTCCCCGAGACCCGGCACGCGCTCTGTGAGCCCTACCTGAGCTACTGGGAGCAGCAGGGCGGCCTCACCCGCTTCGGCTACCCGATCAGCGAGCCGATGACCGAGTCGGTCGGCAACTGGTACGGCGGGGCGCAGTACTTCGAGCGGCGACGGATGGAGTATCACCCAGAGTTCGCCGGGACGCCGTACGAGGTGCTCCTGGGACTCCTGGGGCGCACCCTCGCCGATATCCAGCATAGCTCCGTCTGCCCCTTCGCGGTGCCGCCGGAATGGCGCGCCGTCTACAGTCGCATCTCGTTCCGCAGCGATCTGGGCTGTCCGGACACCGGCGCCCGCACGGTCCCCTCGGCCCATCAGGGCTTCGAGGGCGGCGAGATGATCTGGCTTGATCTGGGCGCCGCCGGCCGGAAGATCTATGTGCTCCCCGCGCAGACCCCGGGGGTCGAAGCCGGCCAGGCGCCGTGGATGTACCAGGTCTTTGACGATACCTGGGCCGAGGGACAGCCGGTCGACAGTAGCGCCACGCCGCCAGATGGCCTGATGGAGCCCCAGCGCGGCTTCGGCAAGCTCTGGCGCGAGCACCCCGAGGTACAGGCTCAGCTCGGCTGGGCGACGACACCAGAGCTGGCGGGCACGGCCGACTGGCAGCCGTGGTTCTCGAGCGGCGCGCTGTTCGCCATTCCCTACGCCACCGATGACCCGCACCACGGATTCTTCTACGCCTACGGCATGGCGCCCGATGGGCGCGCCGAGCGGGTCAACCGCTGACCGCCGCATCGATAGCTATCACGGTATACGATGAGCAAAATAACCACGTCTGGGCAAATCCTGAAGACGTACCTCGCCCTGACCATGCTGTCGACCCTCGCTTCGTCATTTATCTGGGGCATCAATACGCTGTTCTTGCTCGATGCTGGCCTCTCGATCACCCAGGCCTTTGCGGCCAATGCCTTTTTTACCCTCGGTCAGGTGGTCTTTGAAATACCGACTGGGGTTGTCGCTGATACAGTGGGCCGGCGGAGGTCCTTCCTCCTTGGCTCGGCCACGCTCTTCGCCTCAACACTCCTCTATCTGCTCATGTGGTACATTCATGGCCCATTTTGGGCCTGGGCACTGGCATCGGTTCTCCTGGGGCTTGGCTTCACCTTTTTCTCCGGTGCCACCGAAGCCTGGCTCGTAGATGGTTTGACCGCCACCAACTACTCAGGGACGTTGGAGGCAGCCTTTGCCAGAGGACAAATAGCCGCCGGCGCAGCCATGTTGAGCGGTGCCATTGCTGGCGGTGTGGTCGCGCAGGCGACGAATCTAGGCGTGCCGTATATCATGCGCGCTGTCCTGCTCGGGTTCACCTTCCTCGTGGCCTTCCTGCTGATGCGTGACATCGGCTTTGCACCGAGTAGGAGAACCTCGCTTAGCAAAGAAATGCGCGGCATCCTGCGAGATTCCTTCAATTATGGCCTGCGCAATCCACCGGTGCGCTGGATCATGCTGGCTTCACCATTTAGCGCTGGCGTCGGCATCTATGCCTTTTATGCTATGCAGCCATATTTGCTTGGACTCTATGGTCAGCGCGAATCGTATGCTATTGCCGGTTTGGCGGCTGCCATTGTGGCTGGCGCACAGATTATCGGAGGGGTGATTGCGCCATTTGTAGGCAAAGTGTTTCGGCATCGGACGTCATTCCTGATTTGCGGTGCGATAGCAAATGCGTTCACCCTCCTGGCGCTCGGGCTATCGACAAACTTCTGGATTGCCCTCTTGCTGCTGGCAAGCTGGGCGATCATCGCTGCGGCAACCATGCCGATTCGACAGTCATTCCTGAATGCGCTGATCCCGTCGGCGCAACGAGCGACGGTCTTGTCCTCCGATAACCTGCTCAGCTCGGTGGGCGGTGTCGTTATCCAGCCGGGGTTGGGGAAGGTCGCTGATGTCTGGTCATACTCAACGTCCTATCTGGTCGGTGCGGGAATTGACCTCTTAGCCGTGCCCTTCTTACTGCTTGCACGGCGTGAGCGCGCCGTAGCAGATCTGCTCCACAGTGAAACAGCTGAGTCGGTCGCCGGCGCGAGCGACAGGGGGCCCTCAGACGCATAGACCCCGCCGCCGCGACGACTGCGCCCTGCTGGCTGGCCCAGGCCATCAACTCCGCAGCAAGCCGCGGTTTGCCGATGCCGCCTCGCCGGTGATAGGCGTGAAGCAGGGCTGGCCAGCTTCCATCTGACGCCAGGCCGCTGCCACGCACGCTGGTCGCCAATCAGCGGCAGCCTGGCGTCGAGCGTAGGCCGCCGCTGCGCTGCCGGCGGCAGCGGCGGAGCGCCCTGGAGGAGCCGTTCGTATGCTTCGCGCGTCGCCTGACCTGGCTCAACCCCCAGATAGCGCCGCAGTGTCTCGGCGCAGGCGCGGATGGATCGATCTCCACACCCGACGCTTCATTGCCCCGCTGGCGGAGTTGGTGACCCTGGTGGCGAGCCTCAGTCGGTCCCAGGACTTTGCGGAGTTGCCAACCTTAATCAGACCGGGGCCCTAGCGCATCCCGGCCCCTCCCTCCGCTAGACAAAGTGCTCGGTCCACTGCGACTCGTCGGCCTCCAGCCGGTTGTCGCGGATACGGTGCTCGGTCAGGGCGTAGATCGCGGCCGCAGCCTCCTGGAGCTGGTCGGCCCAATCCTTCATCTGTCAAGCCTGCCGTCAATGAGAAGGTGCGCGTTTCACCTGGCCTCGTTCTTGCCTCTCTTCACCTCAGGCTATGGCTGTCTCTGTCCACGAGCTCCAGGAGGTTGTCGTGAAGCACACTGCTCCAAGCCATGTGAATGCAATCTTCGGTTATCCGCCCGACGCTCGTCTGCTCATTCTGAACGCCGACGATTTTGGGATGTGTCACGCGGTTAACGCGGGCATAACAGAGGCGCGGCGGGCTGGCCTCATTACCTCGTGCACCCTCATGGTGCCATGCCCATGGAGTCTCCACGCGCGCAAGCTCCTGCGCGACGCACCAGAGGCCGCGTTTGGCATCCATCTGACCGCAATCAGCGAGCAGCCGGACTATCGGTGGGGGCCCGTGCTCGGACGCCGGCAGGTACCGTCACTCGTCGATGAGGCCGGCTATTTCTACCCTGAGGTGCGGATCGATGAGCTCTTGGAGCGAGCCGACCCGGCTGAGCTCGAGCAGGAGTTTCGCGCCCAGATCGAGACGGTGCTCGACGCCGGTCTGACCCCGACCCATTTGGATAGTCACTGCGGCGTGCATAGTCGTCGTGCCTGGACGTTTGCGCTGACAGTACGCCTCGCGCACGAGTATGGCCTTGCAGTGCGCGTCAGCCCAACACCGTTTGCAGACGGGCTCCAGCAGCAGGGCTATCCTATGCTGGATCATCCGCTGCTCGATAGCTATGACCTTGAGATTGCGGGAAAAGCGTCTTGGTACGCTCAATTACTCCGCACGTTACCGGCCGGTGTGAGCGAGTGGGCGCTGCACCCAGGCATCGGCAACGCCGAGCTGCGGGCTGCGATGCCGAGCTGGGAGGTGCGCCAAACGGACCTGGCGTTTGTCACATCGCGGGAAGCCCGCCAGATTATTGAGGAGGAGGGCATCGTCTTGCTCAACTACCGCATGGTTCAAGAAGTATGGCAAGCTATCTATGAGCGGACACAGCGAGGAGGCGCGGGCTAGCACTGGCGAGTCGTTCGGCCGCCCACCTACGCTTTTACTTCTGCGTTCCTGCAACCACCCAGGCGATGAAGTTATCCCGGATAATGGCATTGGCGACCGGTACCAGCCTGCGATGGCAGTCAGCGGGAGCGCCAGCGGTTGGCCGTAGGCGTTCGCACCATCGCGAACCGGCCCGGCGCATACGGTTCGCCCAGCGGCCCCCTCGATGAGACCTCGGCCCGGCCCGCGGCCATTTGCGCCGCCGAGCGCTGATTAGCTGGCGCCATCGTGTCGGACGAGCCGCGCCACCACATCCTGCAGCTCGCCCGGCTCGACGGGTTTGGGCACATAGAGCTGGAACCCTGCCCCCAGCACCTGTAGGCGGTCCTCTATGCGCACGTAGGCGGTGAGGGCGACGGCCGGCGTGGCGCCCCCCTCCTCCGCCGCCAGGGCCCGGATGTGGCGAATCAGCCAGTAGCCATCCTCGCCGGGCATAGCGATATCCGACACCAGCACGTCCGGCCGCCAGGTGCGCACAGCCTCTAGCGCCTCCCGCGCGGTCGCGCAGGAGCGGACGATGGCCCCGCCCGCGGCCAGGATCTCCTCCAGCAGCTCCAGGATGGCCGGCTGGTCATCGACGACGAGCACCCGCCGCTCGTGCAGCGACGGCGGGCCATCGGCGAACGCCTGCTCAGCAGCGAGCGCCGCGCGGGCGCGCGCGGGCGCCGTGTCGGCGGCGAAGATCGGCAACCGCACGGTGAAGGTGGCGCCCTGGCTCACGCCCGCGCTCATCGCCTGCACCGTGCCGCCGTGCAGCTCGACCAGGTGGCGCACGATCGCCAGCCCCAGGCCCAGCCCGCCGTGGACCCGCTGGGTCGAGCTGTCCTCTTGCCGGAAGCGCTCGAACACAAACGGCAGAAAGTCCGGGCGGATGCCCTGGCCGCTGTCGCTGACCGTCAGCACAGCATCGCGCCCGTCTTGCGCCAGCCGCACCTGGATCGTGCCGCCGGGCGGCGTAAACTTCGCGGCGTTCGCCAGCAGGTTCCACACCACCTGCTGGAGGCGGTTCGCGTCGCCGAGCACCGCGCCCGTAGCCGGGTCCAGGGTCAGCTGCAGCTGGAGCCCCTTCGCCGCCAGCGTCGGGCGCACGGTGTCGAGCGCGGCGCGCACGACGGGGATGAGCTCGAGCGGCGCCAGCTCCAGCCGGAGCCTGCCGCTCACGATGCGCGAGACATCGAGCAGATCCTCGATCAGCTGGGCCTGGGCCTGGGCGCTGCGCACCATCTTCTCGACCGTGCTGGCCACGTAGGCCGTATCCCGCTGCCGCCGCTGGAGCAGCTGGGCATAGCCTAGGAAGGCGGTCAGCGGGGTGCGCAGCTCGTGCGAGACGGTGGCCAGGAACTCGTCCTTGAGCCGGCTCGCCGTCTCGGCCGCGACGCGCAGGGCCTGCTCGCGCTCCATCGCGGCGCGCAGCGCGGCCTCGGCCTGCTTGCGGTCGTGGATATCCTCGGTGGTGCCGTACCAGCGGACGACCTGACCTGCCGCATCACGGCGGGCATCGGCGCGCGAGCGCATCCAGCGGTACGTACCATCGGCGAGCCGGATGCGATGCTCGATGTCATAGGTCGCGCCGGTGCGCACCGAGTGCGTCCACGCAGCGGCCATGGCCGGCCGGTCGTCGGGGTGCGGCGCCTGCGCCCAGCCCCCGCCGAGGGCCTCCTCCCGGGTCAGGCCGGTCAAGGTGAGCCAGCGCGCGTTGAAGTCGATGATGTTGCCCTGGGGGTCGGCCGTCCACGGCACCTGGGGGTTGAGCTCGACGAAGCTGCGATACTGCTCCTCGCTCTCGCGCAGGGCCTGCTCGGCGCGCACCCGGTCGGTGATGTCCAGGTGATGCCAGACCCGGCCGTACTGTTGCCCGTCGATCACAATCGGGATGAAATCCCGCAGGTAGGTGCGCCCGCCGGCGATCGCAATTTCCTCGTTGCGGACCGGTTGGCCATTGGCTAGGATTTCGTGAATGCGGGCCAGCGCCGCGGGTGAGGCGACATAGACGCCGGCAATGCGTTGGAGGATGGCGGACGCATGCAAGTTGAGTAAATCTTCCGGCCCCTCGGCGAGGTCGAACAGATCGCAGAACGCCTGGTTAGCAAACTCGACCCGATGATCGCCTCGCAAGACCAGAATCCCGCCATACAGACTGGCAAGCATAGCCTGGAAGCGCTGGGACGCGGTGTGGAGCGCCTCCTCCAGCCGCTTACGTTCGGTGATATCCAGGAAATGGGATAGGATGCAGACTTCGTTATTGAAGGTGATCACTTCCTGATCCGCGATCACGTGTCGGATTGCGCCCGATCGATGGCGGAGGCGGGTTTCGAACTCACGGATCGACCCGTTGGCCAGCAGCTGATCGACGAGGGCCTGCCGCTCGCCGGCATCGATATAGACGTCGAACTCCGCCGTCACATGGCCAAGCAGCTCGTCCCGCGCATAGCCGACCATCGCACTATACGCGGCATTCATCTCGAGATAGCGCCCGTCGCTGAGGCGGGTGATCAGCAGCGCCGCCGGGCTGGACGTGAAGGCCGTGGCAAACTTCGCTTCACTCTGCCGGAGCGCGTTCTCGGCCTGTTTGCGCGCGGTGATATCGCGTCCCACCACCACCGACCCGACGATGGCGCGGGCCGCGTCGCGAATGGGGGCGAAACTGTAGCTCGCCACCCAGTGTTCGCCAGTATCCTTGCGCCGCAGGGCATACTCGACGTTCGTGCCAAGCTCGCCGCGCAGCGCCCGGGGCACGGCCCACATGTCCACGGGCGCCAGCTCGCCGGTGTCCATAAACACATCCAACAGGTCCGGGTACGCGGCAAAGCTTGTGGCGCACTCATCCTTGCTCCGGAACTTGTGGAAGGTGGCAAAGGCGTCGTTGAACTCAACAAATTGCCCTTCGGCATTGGAGATGAACACGGCGTCGGTCATACTGGCCAGGGCGGCGTCGAGTTTGGCCTTGCTCGCCAGAATCGCCTGCTCGGCGTGTTTGCGCGCGGTGATGTCGAGGACGATCCCGTGATAGCGCACGACGGTGCCGTGGGCGTCCCGCGTCGGCCTTCCGCGTGACATCACCCAGCGCTCCGCGCCATCGGGATCGTAGATGCGCCACTCCGTGTTGAGCTCTGTGCCGGTGCGCGCGGCTTCCTGCACGACGCGTTCGGCGGCTGCCCGGTCGTCGGGATGGATCGTCTGCCGCCACGCCTCGTAAGACGGCTCGCAACTATGCGGCGCGAGGCCATAGAGCTGCCAGAGTTCCTCGGACCAGCGGTTCTCATTGGTCCGCACATCCCATTCCCAGGTGCCTGCGTTCGCGGCATCCAGCGCCAACCTAAGCCATTCCGTGTTCGCCTGCAGGGCCTCCTCCGCGCGCTTGCGCCCGGTGATATCGATGAATGTCACCACGATCCGCTGCAACGCCTGCTGATCGTCAAACTCGGGGAAGGCACTCGCCAGCACCCAGATCCGATCGTTGGTCGCGGCCCGGTTGATGCCCAGGGTCAGGTCGCGCACCGTCTGGCGCGTGGCGAGCACGCGGTTAACGGGATACTCGTCGACGGGCATGGGTGTGTTGTCTTCGCGCACAAAGGACCAGGTGGCGTCATTGGCCACCTTGCCCGTCAGCTGATCCAGGGGCTGGCCCGCCACGCTGGCCGCCTCGGCGTTAGCGAACAGGATCCGGGTGTCGGGCGCGTGGATGAACACCCCGGCGGGGAGATACTGAAGCAGATGCGGCTCGTAGCTCGCTGAAGATTGTGTGTTCATCATCGCTTGAACCCTCCCTCCGTCCTGGGTGGCGCCGGCCCCTGGCGACCTCATCATCGTGGCCGTCGCGAGGTCAAGCTCCCAGGCAGCTATCCCGGCCGCGCGTAGGGCAAACTGTCACCGCTGCTCGCTAGCCTGGAGGGCGGACGTAGCCTGCTGTTGCGCCCGGCGGAGGCGCACCTTCTCGACCGTGTTGGCGATGGCGCCGCTGGTCAGCAGAACCACGGGCGTATTGCCCCTGGTCTCCTGGCTGAGCGCTGCCAGCACCTCGCACGCAGGCATGTCCGGCGGCCGATCGTCCAGCAGCGCGCAGTCGGGTGTATGCGCCTGCCAGGAGCGCAGGCCCTCTTGGCCACCGTCGCCTCCGTCACATCGTAGGTGGGGGGCGGTGTGCTGCCGAGCATGTGCCGGATACCTGCCTGTGTGGCGGGCGCGGCGGCGATGAGTAAGACGGTGAGTGGTTGGTAGGTCATGGGCGCGGGGCTAGATTCTGGGACGAACCGATCGCCACATCAATGCCCAGCGGGCACATGCAACGGCCTGCGCAATCACACCTATTCTATGTCGTCCTGCGCGCTGATGCGGTGGTGCTCCTGGATCTGCCTGGCGTGGCGAGGTCGCCGCGTTGGCACTAGTATGCGCGTAGGGTAGGCAAAAAGCCTTGCCCATTGCACCGCTGCGGCCAGGCGGGGGGGCCAGGGCGTTGTGCCATCTCAAGGGTGTTGCCGGATGGTAACCCTGACGGAGGCAGGGTATGCGCACCCGATCACTCGTTGCCGGCAGCTGCTCCACGAGTCAGGGTGACGCGCCCAGCAAGCCAGCGCCGTGCCCCCCGATGCGCTCGTAGCTGGCGATCGCCCGCTCCAGTCGTCTGCGCCGACCGCCCGCGCGCCGCGCCGCCTGGTCGCGCAGCAACGCCTTGCTGGTGCCACCCAATCCCCCGAGCACTACCCGCAGTACCCCTCGAGGAGGGCCAGGAGCCGCTCAAGATCGACGGGCTTTTGTATAAAGGCGTCCACGGCGACCTCATATGTCGCATGGGTGATGCTCGTTCGTGCGGAGAGTGCGACAACGGGGATCGGGGCCAGCCTCGGGTCTTGCTGCTGCGCCAGCCGAAACTCCCACCCTGTCATCACCGGCATCATCAGGTCTAGCAGAATGACACACGGCAGCGAGGACACGCACTGCAAGTAGCGGAGCGCTTCTTCACCGTCGGCGGCGGTGACGACCTGGTAGCCTTCGTCGTTCAGCACTTCGCTCAGCACCTCGCGGATTCCATAGTCATCATCTACCACGAGGATGGTTGCGGGTCGCGTGGTCATTGCCATTTTGTACCTTGGTGTCGGCTTTTATGCATAGGAGCCAGCCCCGGCTCATGGCGCGGCGACGAAAGACAGGGTAACGCGGCCATCGGAGGTGAGGGCTACGGCGACCACGCCGCCGCGGGGGCTATCCTTGCAGGTGCCGCCGTGTCTAGGCGTGGCGAATCAGTGGCTCGAAGCTGGGTGCCCACCAGGGCAGAACCTCCGCCAACGGCCCCCCCAGGCTGTACGGCATGGTGCTGATCGCAGGTCGCGGTCGATGAACGCGAGGCAGACATAAGGCCGTATGTGCTCATTATAGCATCGGCGGTGCGCGAGACACGGAGAGTCGCCTGCTCTGCTTAAACAGGCCCCGGTGAGAGCGACTACCGGCGGCCCTCACCTTGCGCTGCCGATGGGCGATTGCCAGGGCCGCCGACTTCGGCGGCCCCCTCGAAGCGCACCCGCTCTGCGCCAGCGTAGATCCGCATCTGGCGCCCACGCACGTAGCCGACGAGGGTCATGTTCCAGGCCAGCGCGAGGCGGATCGACACGAGGGTCGGAGATGTGCGCGAGACGACGATAGGCACCTCCATCTTGCGCGCCTTGGTGATCATCTCGGAGGAGATGCGGCCGCTGCTGATCAGGACCCGATCGCGGGTTGGGAGGCCGGCGAGCAGGGCGGCGCCACGAAGCTTGTCAAGGGTGTTGTGGCGGCCCACATCCTCGGCGACGGCCAGGAGCCCTTCGGTGCTGGCTAGCGCCGAGCTATGGACGCCGCGGCTGGCGCGATAGAGGGCGGCGGCCTCGTGGAGCTGGCGCATCAGGGCCGAGATCTGCGCGGGTGTGATGCGCAGGTCGCTCAGGAGCGGCGGCCGGTCTCCGGAGAGGTCGTCGAAGGTGATGCCGCCGCCGCAGCCGGAGGTGAGGATGCGCTTCTCGGGGCGGTGTGGGGGCGCGTTTCGTAGGCGCACGTCGATACTGCCCACGGCCTCCTCGCAGGCCTGCATCCGCAGCTCGCCATCAAGGCCAGCGTCAGGGAAGAGCATATAGACTCGGTGCTCGTCGAGGTGGACCTTGAGCTTCAAGAGGTCGTCGAGCCCGGCGATCAGCCCTTCGGAAAGCATGAAGCCGAGGGCGAGGTGGTGGAGGCCGACGGGGGAACACATAAACGTCAGCCACTCGCGCCCATTGATATAGAGCGCCCATGGCGTCTCTGTGATCACGGGCTGGCGCACGACCGTGGCCTGCTGGCCGTCGAACTCGATGTACGAGAGCTCCTGGATGGGGTCGATCATTTTTCTGCCTGGCTGCCCCGCTGTTCCTCGCCCTGGGGCGCAGATCGCGCCGTACTACGCGGCGGGGGCGTAGCCGCGCTCGAGGGCGACCATGTCAAGGTAGAGCGTGGCGAGGTCGAGGACGGGCAGCTCGTAGGGCGGGATGGGCGTCAGGGCGTTGAGCACTTTGAGGTAGCCGCGGCACGCGTCGCAGGTGGCGGCCCGGCGCTGCTCTTTGCCGTCTAGAAAGAGGTAGCCGAGCTGCTCATAGTCGCGGCTGGCGCAGAAGGGGCAGACGAGGCGGTCGCTGCCCCAGGAGCTAGCGCAGAGGCCGCAGCGCAGGTAGCGCTGCTGCTCTAGGCCGCGCTGCTCGGCGAGCAGAGGCCAGCCGCCGCAGGTTGGGCAGTAGCCGTGGCCCCATGCGGCCGCGGCGCGCAGCGGCGCGAGCCGCTCGGCCAGGGCGCTCAGGGGCCCGAAGAGGCTCCAGCGCAGCAGCGTGCGGGCAAGATCGCCCGGCAGGCCCAGGCCCCCGACGATGAGCGCCAGCGGCTCGGGGTCGCCGTCGAGCACGGCGCGGGCGAGCGCGGCGGGCTCAAGCGCGCCCCGGCGCAGGGCCTCGGCGACGGCGTCGGCGCCGGGAAGGTTGTGCTTACGGGCGGCGTCGGCCAGGCGGGCGAAGGCGGCGCGCAGGGCCGCCGGGTCGAGGCGCAGATCCTCGCCGCGCAGCAGCGGGACGCCGGCAGCCAGCTTGCGGGCGGCCTCGGCCTCTGCCAGATCGACCTCGGCGACGAGGGGGGGGGCCGCGGCGGCGGCGCGGAGGAGGGCGCCCTGGAGGGCGGCGGCCTCGGACAGGGTCGGCTCCTCCTCGGCCAGGCGGGCGAGGGCGTCGAGGGCCGCGGCGATCTCGGGCGGCGGGGGCGCGCGCCGTCCGAGCAGCCTACCGATCGACTTTGCCACGGCGTTTGCCCCCCTTCTCGCCGGAGCGCTGGCTCTCGAAGAGCGCCTGGTCCAGCAGCCAGTCGATAAACCCCGGGGTGGCGGCGGCCATCTCCCACTCATCGCGGATCGAGCTGCATATCCCCCGGGTGGGGCCGGTGGGCGGGCCGAGCTCCTCGACGATGCGGGCGAGGCAGAGCTCAAGGGTGTCCGGCTCTGGGTCGTAGGCGACCAGCAGATCGAGCACGCGGCGCTTGAGCTCGAGGCCGGCGATGTCGGCCTGCTGGTCGCGGGCGCGCTTGCGGGGCAGCGTCTCGCCCGAGGCGAGCAGAAACAGCGCGAGGTCGGCGGGGCGGATAGGGTCGCTCATGGCTCGACCGTCGAGAAGACCTTGCTCTTCGGCACTACGCCCCCGGCTGGGAGGTTCGAGCTGGAGGCGCCGGGGCCGCCGCCGCGGGGCCGCCCGTCCTCGGGGCTGAAGCTACACGCCGCCAGGGCGAGGCACGCGAGTGTCAGCAGGACGGCGCGGCGTATGGGCTGTGATCCTTGACGCATCATCGCTCCTCTCCGGCCTTCATCCTTGCTACCGCCCCGCGATGTCGGGCGTGACGATGAGGGCCTGGCCGCCCATCACGATGGCCCAGCGCAGGATGAGGCCGCCGATCAGGACGAGTACCGCGATCACCTGGGTCTGGTTGCTCGTGACAGGCTGCGAGCGAAAGCTCAGGAAGAGCGGGAAGAGCACGCCGAGCCCGAGGGTGCCGGCGAGAAGCATGATCCCGTAGGGCGTGCCCAGGAAGAGCGGCAGGGCCGCGCCGAGGGAGCCCAGGAAGATCACCAGCAGCGCCAGCTCCAGGATCATCGCGTAGCGGTCGGTCTGCTCCAGGCGGCGGATCGAGCTGTGGGGCGTAGTGGGGCGGAAGTAGTGCAAGATCAGCAGCATGGTGGCGATGCCGGTGGAGGCGGCCGAGGCGAGGAAGAGCGAGGCGATCCAGCTGCTCTGGCTCCAGACCGGCACGTTAGAGGCGGTGAGCAGGGCGCCGGTGTAGGCGGCGATAAAGAAGCCCACCAGGGTGCCGGCGCCCTCGAAGATCACGCCGATAGGGCCGTGGTGCAGGCGCAGCGCGAGGCCCCGGAAGCGCCCCAGGCCAAAGAGGCCGTCCTCGGCGAAGGCGCCGAGGAAAGAGGCGAAGCTGAAGCCGCCGAAGAGCAGCAGGGCCCAGGCCCCGACCGACATCGGCGACCAGTACTTGAACATCGGCAGGAAGGTGTGGTTCTGCAGGATCATGTGCCAGAAGCGTTCGGGGCGCGTCAGGTCAACGATCAGCAGCAGGCCGCAGACCGCGACGAGGGGGAAGGCGATGTAGTAGGCCACGTTGGAGATGTGGCGGTCGCGCTCGCGGCCGAACAGGTCGATCATGGTGCCGACGGCGTAGGCGCCCGCAGCGATCCCACCTAGGAAGAAGTAGATGATGATCCACCACTCCCAGTTCGGGTGGGCGACGAAGCTCTCGTCCATGGGGCCTCCTCTACTCGGCCGTGACCGGATTCTGCGGCGGCTCGGGCGGCTCGCCCTCGTCGGTGCGGCGGCTGCGGAACGAGAGGAGGGCGGCCAGGGCCATCAGCAGGGCGGTGATTATGCTGAAGGCCGACGAGGGCGGCACCGAGCGCGAGGGCAGCCTGGGGCTGCTGGGCAGCCCGTAGACCTCGGGCTCGTCGACCAGCAGGTAGAAGGCGTTGAGCCCGCCGAGGATCTTGTCGTCGGCGCCGTAGAGGTAGGCCTTGCTGACGCCGTCGGCCTGGAGCTGCCGCACCCGGGCCTCGGCCCGCGCCTTCAGCTCCTCGATCGGGCCGAACTGGATCGACTCGGTGGGGCATGCCTGGGCGCAGGCCGGCACCAGGCTGTTCTGCAGCCGGTCGTAGCAGAGGGTGCACTTCTTGGCGAGGCCCTTGCCCTCGTTCTCGGGGCCGGCGATGTGGATGACGCCGAAGGGGCAGGCGGTGATGCAGTCGCGGCAGCCGTTGCAGGTGTCGGGCTGGATGTAGACGGTGTCGAACTCGGTGCGGATGATCGCCCCGGTGGGGCAGACCTCCAGGCAGGGCGCGTTGACGCAGTGCTTGCAGACATCGGACATCATCAGCCAGGCCGCCTCGCCGCGGTCGGGCGTGAACTGCTCGATGAACTTGACGTGGCGCCAGTTGTTGGCGCTTAGCGAGCCGGTGTTGTCGTAGCTGGCGCCAGTGATCGCGCGGGTCCTGCCGGCGCCGCCCTCCGAGGGCTGCTCCGCCAGGTCGGCCGGCAGGTCGTTCCACTGGTGGCAGGCCACCTGGCAAGCCTTGCAGCCGATGCAGACGGTCGTGTCGGTGTAGAAGCCGACGGGTACCTGGGCCATAGATCTATCCTCGTTGCTGCTCTGCCAGCGAAGCTGGCAGAGCAGCAACAAAGCTTATGCCTTGCTCACATTACAGACAAACACCTTCGCCTCGTGGATGGAGACGTTGGGGTCGCCGACCATGGCGGACAGGTCGTTGACCACGTCGCCGACGGCGATGCCCTTGTAGCCCCAGTGCCACGGTAGGCCGACATAGTGGATGCGCTTGCCGTTGATCGTGTAGGGGCGGGCGCGGCGCGTGACCAGGGCCTTGGCGGTGATCGTGGCGCGCGGGGTCGTGATCTTGATCTTGTCGGTGTTGTCTACCCCCAGCTCCTCGGCGTGCTCGGGGCTGATCTCGGCGAACAGCTCGGGCTGTAGCTCGGCCAGCCAGGGCAGCCAGCGGCTCATGCTGCCGCTGAGGTGGTGCTCGGTGAGCCGGTAGGTGGAGAGGATGTGCGGGTAGTCGGCCGAGCCGACGGCTGCCAGGCGCTCTTGCGGCTCCCAGATCTTCGTCAGCGGGTTGCCCTGCTGCTTGTAGACCAGGTTCTCCACGGGCGACTCGAACGGCTCGTAGTGGGCGGGCAGCGGCCCGTCCACCGCGCCCGAGGGCGCGAAGAGCCAGCCCTTGCCGTCGCCCTTCATGATGAAGGGCGAGGCCCCGTCGTGGTAGTCGAGCCCCACGCCGTTCGGCACGGCCTGGGCCGTGGGCGGCTTGGTGGCGGGGAAGTCGGGCACGTCCAGGCCCACCCACTTGCCCCTGAGCGCCTCGCCCGCCGCGCTGGTGCCGGCGTCGGCCCCGGGGTCCCAGTAGACATAGCCGCGGAACTTGCCGCCGCCAAACTGCTCGGCCAGGCGGGCCTCTTTGGCCCAGGGGTTGCCGGCCGGGTCGGCCGAGGCGCGGTTGTACATCTGCCGCCGGTTGGCCGGCCAGGCGAAGCCCCAGCCCAGCGAGACCCAGTCGTCGGGCGTGCGGCTGGCGGCCTTGTTCAGGCCCGCGGGGTTGTCGGCCGTGGGCGCGAAGATGCCGCTGTAGATCCAGGCGCCGCACGCCGTCGTGCCGTCGTCCTTCAGGTCGGCGAAGCTGGCCAGGGGCTTCTTGTCGGCCCAGGTGAAGCCGTTGATCTCCTTCAAAATCCGCGTCGCCGAGGGCTCGTCTAGGATCTGCCAGCCCGCGGCCCGGTTCTCCTCCTCGTCGATGTAGTCCCAGGTGAGGTTGAGCAGGCCCTGGTCTCTCGCCTCGGTCGAGCCCTTGTACAGCTCCTTGAGGCGCAGGCCGAGGTGGACTGTCCACCAGATATCGCTGCGCGCGTCGCCCGGCGGGTCGACGGCCTTCTCGTGCCACTGGACGAGGCGCTGGGTGTTGGTGAAGCTGCCGTCCATCTCGGGCACGGCCGCGGCGGGGAAGAAGAAGACCTCGGTCTGGATATCGGCGGGGCTGAGCTCGCCGCCGCGCACCTCGGGGCTGTCCTTCCAGAACGAGGCCGTCTCGGTCTCGAAGAGGTCGCGCACCACCAGCCACTCGAGCTTGGCGAGGGCGCGGCGCTGGAAGCCGGCGTTCTGCCCGCCGACGGCGGGGTTCTGCCCCATGGCGAACATGCCCTTGACGTTGCCCTTGTCTATCTCCACGAACATCGGCATATGGCTGTGGTCGCCCGTGATCCTGGGCAGCCAGTCGTAGCCGAACTGGTTCTCGGGGGTGGCGGCGTCGCCGTACCAGGCCTTGAGCTGGCTGACGATGAACTTGGGGAAGTTCGCCCAGTAGGCGGTGGGCGTGGTCTCGGTCTCGATGTAGTCGCCCAGGGTGTCGTGCTTGCGGTTGACGTTGGGCGCGTTCAGGTAGCCGGGGTGGATGTTGTAGAGGGTGGCGATGTCGGTCGAGCCCTGGATGGTGGCGTGGCCGCGTAGGGCCAGGATGCCGCCGCCGGGCCGCCCGATGTTGCCGAGCAGCAGCTGCACCAGGGTGGCGGTGCGGATCAGCTGCACGCCGGAGGTGTGCTGGGTCCAGCCCACGGCGTAGCAGAAGGCGCTGGTCTTGTCGGGGCCGCTGTTGGCCAGCAGGGTCTCGGCCACGCTGATGAAGACGTCGCGCGGGGTGCCGCAGACCTGCTCGACCAGCTCGGGGGTGTAGCGGGCGTAGTGCCGCCTCATCACCTGGAAGACGGTGTTGGGGTCTTCCATGGTGCGGTCCTGGCGCGGGGGCGGGCCGACGAGCTTGCCGACGCGGGCTGAGAAGCTCTGGGCGTCGTCGCCGGGCTGGTTGGGCTGGGTGCTGGGCGTGCCGGGCTGGGGCTGGGGCGTGCCGCCCTGCTGTCCGCCGGGGGTCGAGGGCGTGGTCGGCTGGCCGCCGGGCTGCTGCTGGCCCGCGCCGGGCGCCGGCTGCCCGCTCTGGGGCGGCGTCGTGGTCGGCAGCCCGCCCTCGGTGGCGCTCTCGCTCGACTGGCCCGCCGTGCCCGCCGTCTGGTCGCCGCTCTCGAGGGCGGCCTCCTCGGTCTGGTAGGCCCAGGTCTTGGTGTCGTAGCGCTTCGCCTCGGCGTCCCAGCCGCTGAACAGGCCCTCGAGATCGTCGGGGCCGCGGTACTCGGCGCTGATCAGGGTGGGGGCGTTGGTGTAGCTGGTGACGTACGCTTTGAAGAAGGGCTCGCTGTTCCAGCGCTCGCTGTTGATGATGTAGTTGACCAGCGCGCCGAGGAAGACGATGTCGCTGCCCGCGCGCAGTGGCGCGTAGATGTTGGCCATCGCGCTGGTGCGCGTGAACCGCGGGTCGATGTGGATGAGCTTCGCGCCCCGCGCCTTGGCCTTCATCGGCCAGCGGAACGCGACCGGGTGGCACTCCGCCATGTTCGACCCCATGATCACCACGGCGTCGGAGTGCTGCAGGTCCTGCGAGAAGGTTGTGGCGCCGCCGCGCCCAAGTGAGATGCCCAGACCGGGCACCGTGGCGCTGTGTCAGATGCGGGCCTGGTTCTCGATCGCCGGGAAGCCGAGGCCGCGCAACAGCTTGAGGTGGACGTAGTTCCACTCGTTGTCCATGGTGGCGCCGCCGAGCGAGAAGACGCCCAGGCTGTGGCTGGCCCGCTTGTCGGCCTCGGTCCCGTCGGCCTGCTTGACCTTGACAGTCTCGACCCAGGTGGCGTCACGGACGGCCTTGACCTTCTCGGCCACCATGTCCATGGCCCGCCCTAGCTCGATCTCCTCCCACTCGGCGGCGCCGGGGCGGCGGTGGAGCGCCTTCGTGGCCCGCAGCGGGTTGACGGCGAGCTGGAAGCTGGCCGCGCCCTTGGGGCAGAGGGTGCCGCGGTTGATCGGGCTGTCGGGGTTGCCCTCGATGTTGATCACCTTGCCGTCGCGCACGCTGATCAGGGTGCCGCAGCCGACGGCGCAGTAGGGGCAGACGCTCGGGTACTCTTTGGCGCCCGCCACCTTGAGGCGCTGGGCGTGGGCCGCGATCGGCCTGAGGTTTACGCCGAGGGCGAGCGCGCCGCCGAGGCCGACGCCGGCGCCGGCCGAGGCCTTCAGGAACTGCCGGCGGCTCATCACGGGTCCGGATCCGCTCATGGTCTTCAACCTTCCTGGATCGGCGCAGATGCGCGCGGACGCCAAGGCGGGCGCCGGGGGCGCCCGGTCGAGCAGGGAGTGTGCGGGCTGCGACCCTGATGATACACGATGCGTGCCAACGAGGAGCGCTGGCGCGGATCGTGCTATGCTCTCGTACCACCTTCTTTCGTCGGAGGGGGGCTATGAAGAGATGCTTTGCCGAGAGCGGGGGGGTTGGGGGCCGCAGGCCCCCGAAAGGGAAACCGGCCTCTTTTTTTTCGGAGAGAGCGAAGCGAGGAGCAACCGTGGACGACGAGCAGCTGAACATGGAGATCCGCCGCTTCCTGAAGCGCTTCGGGGTGAGCGCGCAGCGCGTGATCGAGGACGCGGTGCGCCAGGCCGTGGCCGCCGGGACGCTCCCGCCCGATGGTACGGTGACGGTCCGCGCCCGCCTGGAGATCGCGGGCCTCGCCGCAGACCACCTCATCGAGGAGGAGCTGCACCTGGGCTAATGGTCAAGCCCCAGCAGCCTGCGGGCGTCGGCCATCTGCTCGACGGTGTTGATGTTGAGGAACGAGTGGCCCGCGGGGTCGTGGCGGCGGATCTCGTCGGGCTCGAGGTAGACGACGCGCACCAGGGGGAAGAAGGCGGCGATCTGGCGGCGCCCGCCCTCGAGGGCGGCCCGTATCGGCTCGAGGCACCCCTTGCCGTAGATCGCGTGGAGCGGCTCGGCGTCGAGGCTGTTGCGGGCGGCGCCCGGGGTGGGCGAGCGGGGCACGAGGGCGTCGTAGTCGCGGGGGCGGGCCAGCATCGCGGCCAGCAGCGGCCGGCTGAGCAGCGGCATATCGCAGGCGACCACCAGGGCGTGGCCCTCGGCGGCGGCGGCGAGCCCCGAGTAGATCCCGCCGAGGGCGCCGCCGTCGGGGTAGCGGTCGCCGACCAGGCGCGCGGGGAGGTCGGGCCAGGCCTGCGGGTCGTTCAGCACCACCACGACGTCGCTGCAGTGCGACGCCACGAGGGCGACGGTGCGCTCTAGCAGGGTCGGCCCACCCTCGCCCCAGAGCCGCAGGCGCCGCTTGTCCTCGCCGAGCCGGCTGCTCCGCCCGCCCGCCAGCACTACCGCGCTCGCCGCCTGTACGGTTCGATCCATAAATTTACCTTGGGCTATCACAGCGCAGGCCATGAGTCTACACCGGGGCGCGGCGAAGAGTCAATGCGCACGCGGCGCTCACTGGGGGGCACGCGCCCGCACTTTATGAGAAGGCGCGAATCCTTCTCGGCGAGCGGCTCGGGCCGCGCTGCGGCTGCCTCGCCTGGCCCTGTTCTTGCTGGAACATAGAGCGACCATTTGAATCTGCAATAGCGCGAGGGCTGGTCTCCCCTAGCCCGCCTGCGGGAGAGAGGCCAGGGGGTGAGGGCCAACGGCGCCGCTTATCGCAGATGACTCACCAGGAGAGGGCCATGCACACTGAGGTGCGGACGGGCCTGCGGCAGCTCGACGACGACCTTCGCAGCGGCCGGATCGACCGCGCGGCCCTGTTCTGGCTAAAGCTGTTCGCCGAGCAGGCCGCCGCACACGGCGGCTCTGTGCGCTCAGACCGCTGGGTCGAGGCCGGGCTGGCGGCCGCCGAGGGGCTGCCGGGCCTCGACGCCACCGCCCGCGCCCCGCGCGGCGACCTGCTCGCCCGCTACGGCCTCTTCTGCTGCACCCGCCTGCGTGATGGCGCCGTCTTCAGCGGCCCGGCCCTGGCCGGGCTCGACTGGCAGTACAAGTACCAGCTCGCCCTGCTCCCCGAGCACGCCGCCGATCTAGAGGCGCTGCGGGCCTGGGCGGAGGCGCGCTGGGCCGAGCTGGGCGGGGTTGACCCGGCCTACGCCGCCCTTGAGGTGGCCCTGGAGCGCTACGCACCCCTGGGCCGCGCCGGTCTGCTCGAGGCCCTCCACGACGCCCAGGCGATCTTTGGCGGCTGGCTGCCCCGGCCCGCCGTCGAGCGCGTGGCCCGCGCCCTGCGCCTGCCCCTCGCCGACGTCCACGGCGTGATCGAGTTCTACGAGCTCTTATCTAGCCACCCCCGCGGACGGCAGGTGCTCCGCATCTGCCAGGACGCGCCCTGCGCCCTCGCCGGCGCGGACGCGCTGCTGGGCGCCATCTGCTCGCGGCTTGGCGTTCAGCCCGGCGAGACGACGGCCGACGGCGCGTACACGGTCGAGACCGTGCGCTGCCTGGGCCTCTGCGACCAGGCGCCGGCCGCCCTGGCCGGGCTGCGCCCGCACGGCCACGCGACGCCCGCCGGCCTGCTCGCCGGGGCGCCTGCGCCCGCCCCGCCGCTCGCCGGCAGCCTGATCCGGCTGGCCCTCGGCAACGTGGGCGTCGTTGACCCCGGCAGCCTCGACTCGTACGTCGCCCACGGCGGCCTTGCCGCCCTGCGCAAGGCCCTGACATCCATGACCCCGACCGAGGTGATCGTCGAGGTGAGCGAGAGCAAGCTGGTCGGGCGCGGCGGCGCCGCCTTCCCCACCGGGCTGAAGTGGGGGCTCACCGCCAACAACCCGCCGGGCCCGCGCTACGTGATCTGCAACGCCGACGAGAGCGAGCCGGGCGCCTTCAAGGACCGCGTGCTGCTTGAGGGCGACCCCTTCCGCGTGCTCGAGGGGCTGCTGCTCGCCTGCTACGCGGTGGGCGCGACGCAGGGCTTCGTGTACATCCGCGGCGAGTACCGCCCCGGCTACGAGCGCCTGGCCGAGGCCCTGCGCCAGCTGGAGGCGGCGGGCTATAGCGGCGACAACATCCTCGGCAGCGGCTTCAGCTGCCGGATCGCGCTGCGGCGCGGCGCCGGGGCCTATATCTGCGGCGAGGAGACGGCCCTGAT
>JAAXUL010001194.1 GCA_013336035.1 Chloroflexales bacterium | reverse complement strand
TCGCGTGATCCGTGGCTCGGTCACGCGTCACGGATCACGCATCACGCAGACGCCGGGACAATTAAAAGCTTCTGCGTCCCTTAGTCGGTAGGTTAAAGCGCCCCCCTCAATCAGTGGGTCGTTTGTTCATACCGGGTAATTCGCACTAACGCCGTTGTTCGTTTGAATAGAGGCCTGCGCCGAGGAGCCAGAACTCCTACGACCTCTCCGCAGTCGTTGCGGGTTACCCGGAGTTCCCATCAGACAGGTGTCTATATCCTAAGGCAAACCAAAAGACTGGAGATCACCCATTTGTGGTATCTTCGTCCATATGCCCTTTTTTCACGGCCAGTCGCCGTTTGACAAGCGAGCGACCGTATTGTATGCTCTACAAAAATCAGGCCTGCCATAATTAATTTTTGGCAAACCTAAAATATTCATCAAGTAGTGCTCAGCCAGGATCACCCGACAATACCTGGCCGCAGCTAAGCAGTTCGGCAACTGGGCCAAGACGAGAATATATGCACGCCTGGCTGGATTTTCTCCAAGTTGCGTTAGCGCTCACGATCGGTTGGCTCGGGTGGGTGCTCTACACATATGCGCAGCAAGCCAGGCAGGCAGGCACGCAAAAGTCGGCCCGCAACGCCCCACCCATCGTCGATCACGCCGCCGCAGATGCGACCCGATCCCACCAGGCGCACGAGCGTGAGTCATAGATCTTCAGCCAATACACACAACCGCCAGCGCGAGATATAGCGATCCTACGCCAGTTGTGGAACCTGTCAGGTGTGGCCAGGAATGAATTGCCCTCTTGATGCGCCAGAGGCCGCACCTGACAGGTTTACGACCCCGATAGGATGTGCTATATCAAGATTCAAGATGGAAAGGATAGTTGCTATGATGCAGCGCCTCGCAGCGCTCGCCAAGCTGCTGATTGGCCTCTGGATGGCTGGCGTCAGCATCGCCACCTTCGCCGTGATCCCAGCCTACCAGGGGCTCGGCGACGCCGGGCGAATCGTGATCCTGCATGTGCCAACAGCCTGGATCGCCGTGCTTGGATTCAGCATCTCGGCGCTATTTAGCGGCTTGTACCTCTGGCGGCGACAGCCCACCGACGACGACCGGGCCACAGCCGCAGCCGAGGGCGGGCTGCTCTTCACCTTCCTGGCGACGCTCACCGGGATGATCTTCTCGCAGGTGGCCTGGGGCACCTTCTGGAACTGGGACCCGCGCCAGGTGACGATCTTTATCCTGATGCTGATCTACGCCGCCCTATTTGCGCTGCGCAGTGCGATCGACGACCCTGATCGGCGCCGCACTCTAGCTGCCGTCTACAGCCTTTTCGCGTTTGTGACAATGCCCTTCCTGATGTTTGTCGCCCCGCGTATGGCCGCAAGCACGCTGCATCCCAACTGCGCCTTTATCCAGGGCAGCGATTGTGATGGGATCACGCTCCAAGTCGGCAAGATTGGCCTGCTCGGCGACCAGAAGCTGGAGCTACTGGCCCTCGACCAGCAGGCTCACATGATCACCGCCCGCGTGCTAGTCTCGGCACCGGGGCTTGCGCGCGAAGACGTGCTGCTCCCCAGCTTCGACCTCGCGGCGGAGAGTTACGCCGACCGCCCGACGATCCCCGGCCAGCACTTCACCCTGGCCATCGAGGCGATCGATATCGCGCGGGGTGAGGCACGGCTGAATATTGAGGCACCAGGGACGGGCCTGCTGGGCAACCAGCGTACGCTCTGGGTCTTCTTGGCGGCCAATCTGGGCTTTACCGCCCTCTTTGTCTGGATGTTCCTGCTGCGGGCTCAGGTGATCGGGCTTGAGTCTGCGGTCGAGCGCAGAAAGGTGGCTCTGGCATGACTGAAGGCACGAGCGCTATCGCGGTTGCGCTGCTGACCGCGCTGGCGGTCTGGGGGACGATCGCACTCTATCTGGGGCGGGTTAGTGCCCGCCTCCAGCGCCTTACCCGTGACTTGAAGGACTTGAGAAACCCTCATGACAATGGCTGATACGCTGGATAAGATGTTCGTTCGCCTGCTGCGCGTCACACCGCAGCCAGTTGCGTCAGTCGTCGAGGATGACGCTGATGCAGAGCGCGCTGATCATGATGACGAGGCTCCAGCCGCACGCGCCTTTGGCCTCGCGCTGGTGATCTCGGGGCTGCGCTGCACACTCCAGTATGTCGTTCTCCCGGTTATCCTGCCCCTGATCGGCGTGATGAGCGACCTCTCGCTGCCGCTGGTCATCCTGCTCGACGGGCTAGCTCTGGTGATGCTGGTGCGCAGCCTGCGCTACTACTGGCGCACCCTCCACCCGCGGCGCTTCGATATGCTGCCGCTCTCCGGCCTGATTCTGTTTATTATCCTTGGCTCGCTCGGCTACGACCTCTGGCAACTCTTAAACTGAGCATAGGGAGCGATGCCTATGCGTTCGCCTTCGCACACCCTACACATCGTCCTCGACGGCTATAAACTGATCGCGTGCGGCCTGAGGAGGCGGCCAAAGCCGCTCAAGTCACCCTTGTCGGGGATGGCGTGCCGAGCCGCAAAGGCCGGGAGATCCGTGGCCTCGAAGAAGTCGCGCATCCGCGCCAGCAGCCGGCCCCCGTCCTCGTCGACCAGCAGCTCCTCGAAGCGCGTCTTCATCCCCGGGAAGGAGAGCGGGAAGAGGCTGCCGACGGGCTCGCCGGCCTTCCGCATCGCCGCCAGCTCCCTGGAGGCCAGCGC
>JAAXUL010000394.1 GCA_013336035.1 Chloroflexales bacterium | reverse complement strand
CTACCTGCCGTCGGTGATCTCGGGCGTGGCCTTCGTCGTGGTCTGGATGTGGATCTTCCACCCCGAGGCCGGCCTGCTGAACGCGGCCCTGGCCCAGATCGGCATCGCCGGCCCGCGCTGGCTGACCGACCCGCGGACGGCCCTGGCCGCGCTCTGGATGATGAGCCTGTGGGGGCTGGGCCGCACCGCGGTGATCTACCTGGCCGGGCTCAAGAGCGTGCCGAAGGAGCTGCACGAGGCCGCCGTGATCGACGGCGCCGGCGTCTGGCAGGCCTTCCGCTACGTCACTATCCCGCTGCTCACGCCGACGATCTTCTTCAACCTGGTGCTGAGCCTCATCGCCACCATTCAGACCTTCACCAGCGCCTTCGTCGCCACGAACGGCGGCCCCCTCGACTCTACCCTATTCTATGTGCTGTACCTTTATCGCCAGGCCTTCGAGCGTTTCAGCATGGGCTATGCCGCCGCCCTCGCCTGGGTGCTGCTCCTGATCATCCTGACGCTCACCCTCCTGGTGATGCGCTCGGCGGACCGCTGGGTCTACTACGAGGGAGCACGCCGCTGAGTATATCCCACCGCTCATCGCAGCGCCGCCGCGGCATCGCCGGACGCGCGCTCGCCCTGCTGCTGCTCCTCGCCGCCGCGGTGCTGTTTCTTATCCCGCTGCTGTGGATGATCTCGTCGTCGCTCAAGCCCGACTACGCGATCTTCGCCGTGCCGCCGCAGCTCATCCCCAACCCGCCGCGCTGGGCCAACTACCCCGAGGCCCTGACCTTCGTGCCCTTCGGGCGCTATACGCTCAACACGCTGATCATCAGCGCGGTGACCATCGTCGGCCATCTGCTCTCGTGCACGGTCGTCGCCTACGCCTTCGCCCGCCTGCACGCCCCCGGCCGCGACGCGCTCTTCCTGGTGGTGCTGGCGACGATGATGCTGCCCTACCCGGTGACGATGGTGCCGCTGTACGTGCTCTTCCAGTCGCTCGGCTGGATCAACACCTTCCTGCCGCTGACCGTGCCGGCCTTCTTCGGCAGCCCGCTGTATATCTTTCTGCTGCGCCAGTTCTTCCTGACCCTGCCGATCGACCTCGAAGACGCGGCGCGTATCGACGGCGCCAACACCGCGCAGATCATCTGGCACGTGATCCTGCCGCTCTCGCGCCCGGCGCTCGCGACCGTGGCGATCTTCACCTTCCAGTCGACCTGGAACGACTTCCTGGCGCCGCTGATCTACCTCCAGAACCCGCAGAACTACACGGTGACGCTGGGGCTGCAGTTCTTCCGCACCAGCTACACGACCAGCTGGGCGTATCTGATGGCGGCCTCGCTCGTGACCGTGCTGCCGGTGGTGATCGTGTTCCTGCTCGCCCAGCGCCTCTTTATCGAGGGCATCGCGCTGACGGGGATGAAGGGGTAGCGGTCGGATCACGGATCACGCCGCAGCCAGCCGCCCACGCGCAGGCGCACTGGCCCTGACGTTCCCCAGTGTCCGATAGGTTACACTAGAGACGCCAGCCAGATCGACTGGCGCCCGTCCAGCGCAGGGCGAAGGGGCGCGTGGAGGACACACTTGTATGAGCATCGAAAACACCCTCAGCGAGGCACTGAACGACCTGGACCGCTATCTTGCCGACGAGGATCGCCGCGGCGCAGAGCCCTTGTCCCGTGAGGACGCGCTCTACGTGCTGATGGCCGCCGTTCGCTGGGACCGTGTCTTCACGACCTTCTCTGAGGCCGACGCGGCGCGGGTGGCCGCCGCCGACATCGGGCCCGTGCTCGCCTACTGGCAGCGCTGGGAGCAGGAGGCGGACGCGGATACGCCCGCGCCGATCGAGATTCGTGAGGAGTATATCGCGCGCCTGACGGCCACCGCGCGGGCGCTGCACATCCTCGACACGCAGGTGGTGCCGCTGCTGCGCACGGCGCTGCGCCCCCTGGCGCCGCTGGTGCTGCGCGCGACGACGCGACGGCTGGAAGACTATCTGGAGCTGTGAGCGTGACAGCCAGCCGATGCAGCGCGGAGAGCAGATAAGAGAGCTAGCCCTTCTGGCCGCGCGTACCCAATGCTCACCGTGCTGCATCTCGACGCCCACGCGGGTCGCTACGCAGCGAGCGCGGGCAAACCATCGTGCTGCCGCCCCGGCAGTCGGATCTGCGTGCCTAGCCCGCCCTCATTTCCCTCGATACTGATTCTAATTCTCGACACGAGCCGCGTTCGTATAGATACTCTGGTGCCCCCCGCGAGTGCACTCGACATAAGAATAGTCGGCCTACCCAACAGGGCCGACAAGGGACAAGCGTCACACCCCCCGATCCATAGCGCGTCCCACCAGATATCTTCCAGCTAAATCGCGGCACCCCACCCCTCACCCTCACTAGCCCCACGGGTCAGCCCACCTTCTGTCGAGCGACGCCAGGCCACTACGGCTTGTCGTCCCTGTATCGACTACGCCCCCAGCAGGCTCACGTCCCCGCCGACACTGACCGAGCCTGTCCTACCTGCCAGCGCACCCTGCCCGCGCGCCACCCACAACTGTTGATTCAATAGCTCGGTTCGTCGCGCCCTTCATACCGTGCGAGCAAGCCTGTAATAGCAGGAGGGCCAGCCCATGTCTTGTTCCCGTGTTGTGTTCCGGCCGCGCCGCGCGGCGCTGCACCCCGGAGGTCACTATGCCCAGGCTTAGCGCAGAGGCGAAGCTCGACCAGGTCGCCGTGCTCCAGGCGGTTCGGCCTGCCGTGGTCACAGGCGTGTCGGCGGCGCAGATCGCCGCCGACAAGGCCGACGCCCAGCCCAGGGGCGTGCAAAAGATCACGCCGGCGATCTTCTTAGATCTTAAGGAGATCCACCTGCTCGACCCGGCGGTCGCGAGCGCCCTGGCCCAGATCAGCCCGGGCGACCCGGGCCTGCCCCGCGAGCGGGTCAGCGCGCCGATCTGCCAGCTGCCCGAGCTGACCGATACGGCCCTGTTCGAGGACCCGGCCGACGCGGCGCGCACCTTCTATCTGCCGCGCTACCGCCTCGCCACCCGCTCGGTCTCCGGGGCCGTCCAGTACGCGGCGGTGCTCGAGCAGCGGGCCCAGGGCTGGGCCCTGACCCTCTTCCTGGCGAAGTACCCCGCCCCCGAGCTTGGCGCCGCGGCCCAGAGCGCCCGTGAGCTGAGCCACGCTGTCGGCGTGCTTCTGCGCTACAGGCCCCTGGGCGGCGGCGCGACCACCCGCGAGCTGGCCTTCCAGGAGAGCAGCCAGGCCGGCGCCGAGCTGCGCGCGTCGCTGAGCGTGGGCAGCCTGCCCGAGCTTGATGAGCTGACCTATGCTCTCAGCGAGCCGGCGGCGCAGGCCCAGCTGGTGGTGCGCCGCGCGGTCCGCGTGGCGCTGCCCCTGCCGGCCGCCGGCCCGGTCCTCGGCGGCGGCGAGGCCATGCTGACGAGGTCTGTCTCGGCCTCCAGCAGCCTGGCCTTCAGCAAGGCCCTCGCGCTCAATGAGGCCAGCGTCGTGAGCACGATGGCCCGCCGGATCGACCTGGTCAACGACGCGATTGTCCAGCCAGACAGGCCTGTGCGAGTCGCCCGGCCCGTTATAACCCCGCCGATCGTTGTGCTGCCCTTGCCGGTCGCGCCCGCCCTGCCCGCGCCGCGGATCGAGGTGCGCCCCGAAGAGGAGTACGAGGCCGGCAGCAAGCGCTGGGTCCGCTACAGCGTGAGCGTGGCCAACGCCGACGCCTACGACGACGAGCTTTTCGCCCCCGCCGCCGACCTGCCACCTTGCGGCAACAACACGAACGCCTCGCGCACCTGGGTCAATATCCACGCGAGCGACGGGCGCTACCTCTACGGGTTCTGCGCCCTCGGCGCGGCCGCCAACCTGCGCAAGCTCTGGTTCGCCGTCGAGGCCGGCCAGAGCCCGCCGCCGGCCGTCTACATCGTGCTGAACGATCGCCGCCTGAAGCGGACCGTGAGCTCGAACCACGCGCCGGTCTCGCCGCCCCCGCCCGTGCCGCGCTTCCGCGAGCTGAACGGCGTCGTCGACTGCGTGCTGCAGCCGTTTTACTTCAACCGCGCCGATCACGCCTACATCTTCCGCGGGGCCGGCGCCGGCGGCGCGCCGGCGGGCGGGCTGACGCCCTGGCCCGTGCGCTGGGGCGACAGGCCCGGCGACCCGGTGTTCAACTACTACCAGGATGCGGCGCGGCCACACCTGTTTTTCTACCTCCCCGAGCGCTTCAGGCTGGCGCGGCGCCCCGAGACGCCCTACAAGCCCTTTATGTCGGTGCGCGTGGCGGCGGCGCCGACGCCTGACGCCGACGCGACGGTGACCTTCACCTATGTGGCGGTGCCCTGGGCCGACACCAACCGGCTGGCCGCCGCCGCCGCCGAGCTGAGCAAGAAGGTGCCGCAGCTCGCCGGGGCGCCGCCCGAGCTCCAGCCCCTGATCACCAGCGCCGTGCGCTTCATCCTCGACCGGCCAAAGGCCGTCGGGTCCGTCAGCGAGGAGCGCCCCCTGGCCTCGGCGAGCGTGCTGCGCAGCGCCCTCTGCGACACGCTGACCATATCCGACCGCGACTTCCAGCCGATCTTCGACGCGCTGATGGGCCAGGGCACGGCGCTCTTCCACGGCAAGGTGGTGGTCGATCTGGCCGGGCTGCCGGCCGAGGAGATCCCTTTCGCTGCCCGGCTCGACGATATGGCCGGCGGGGCCATGCTCGACTACGCGGCCGTCGAGATCTCCGGCGGCCTGCAGGTCACGCTGACCAACGCGACCGAGAGCCCCCTGCGCATCGATGATCTGGTGGCGACTCTCGGCCGCGGCGGCGGCCCCCAGCAGCCCGCCATCCTCCAGGGGCTGAGCCTGCCGGTCGCGCGGCTCGAGCCGGGCCAGCAGATCAGCTTCGCGGCGACCAGCGCCACCCCCGTGCCCGGCGCCGGGGCCCTCGTGGCCCGCTTCGACACCGACGCGGTGCGCGCTATCCCCGACCCCGAGGCCATCCTCGGCGTGATCCTGGACGAGAGCCAGCTGGAGTACTACCGCAGCGTGACCGTGGTCGCCGCCGAGGGCCTGTTCGTCGCCCCCGCCGACAGGCCCGATGACCAGATCGTCGAGATCCTGGTGGACTTCGAGGAGGGCGACTTCGCGCGGCTGACCGCCTCGGTCCGCGAGGGGCGGGCCCGCGTGAACCACCCCTTCGCCGATGTGCTCCTGCGTCGGCCGATCAGCTCGACCTACACCTACCGCGTGACCGTCCTGCGTAAGAGCGGCCGGCAGACGACCAGCGACCCGCGCCAGCGCAGCGAGGAGCTGTTCTACGTCGAGGTGGAGCGCTAGCATGGAACTGCACGGGCTTCCCGATTTCGCCACGGCCCTCGCCACAGAGGGCGCCCAGCTCTTCGCGCCCTACGGGGAGCAGGGGCCCATGCTGCTCACGCCCGGGGCCCTGGCCGTCGCCGAGGCCGAGGCCGGCGGGCCCGACTTCCTGCTCGAGACGGTGCGCGGGCGCACGCCCCTGCTGCCGCCGCGGCCCTACGCCGCGCTCGACTTCCGGCTGCGGGCGAGCTATGCCCTCGCGGAGGCCCTCGCCGTGGCCCGCCAGCAGATCGTGGGCGCGCGCGTGGCCCCGCTCGCTCTCAGCGGCGGCGCCCTGCGCCTCGGCGGCGGGGCCGTGCCCAACGACCTGCGGCGGCGCATCCCCCTGGCCTGGAACGGCCTGGGCCTGGCCCGCTGCGCGCTGCGTATCTCGATCGAGACCGCTGGCCTGCTCATCGAGGGCCTGAGGGGCGCCGTGCTCCCGATCCACGCCTACGCCGATCTCGTCATCATCGGCGTGGCGCCCCGGCTGCCCCACACGGTGAGCTTTGACCCCCACGCCCTGCTCGTGGCCCTGGCCGCCGCCGCGGACAGCGAGGGCCGGATGGCCTACAGCGCCCTGGGGGCCTTCTTCCAGCGCGAGCTGGGCGCGCTCCCGGTCAGCGTCGGCGGGGCCGTCGCCCAGGACGAGCGCACCCTGCTGGCGGAGAGCCTGATCGACCACACGCTCCAGCGCTTCGGCCAGATCATCGCGCCGCCCGATGATGGGGCCGAGCCGTGGGTGGCCCTGGCCCCAGGCGCCAGCCTTGGCGCGGGCCGCTTCACCTGGGATCTGGCCGAGCCGCTGCTGGCGAGCCGGCCCCTCACCCTGCGCCTCGACCCCTTCGCCGCGGCCCGCGCCGTAGTGGACAGGCGGGGCATCGAGGCGGTGACGCGCGCCACGGTCGTCCCGTCCCTGCCCTCCGGCGCGCTGGCCGTGATGGTGACGGCGAACCTGCCCGCCGAGCGCGAGGGCGTGACGGCCCTGGGCGTCAACCTCTGCGCGCCAGCCCGCCCGCCGCAGCGCCCCCAGGCCGCCCTCGCCACAGCCCTGCTGGAGCCGCCCGCCGACAGCGCCCGGGTCACGCTGCGCCTGTCCCCCCGCGAGCCGGCAGCCTACACCTACACGACCTTCGCCGTGCTCGCCGACGCCGGCGGGGCCGAGGAGGTGCGCGGCGAGCCGACCGAGCACACGGGCGACCTGCTCGAGCTCGGCGGCGAGCAGTTCCCCCTTGACTCCATCGCGGTGAGCGCTGAGCCCGCCCTGCTCGAGCGGGCCCTGGTGCGCTGCACCCGCCGCCGCCCGGCTGCGGGCGGGGCAGGCGCGCCGCTCGAGTACAGCTTTGCGCTCACCCTGGAGCGGCCCGTGCGAAGCCTGGCCCTGCCGCGCGGCGCCGCGGCCGGGGCCAGCCTCACCGTTGACGCCGAGGAGCCCGGCGGCGCGGGGCGGCTGCGCCTGGGCCCGCTGCCCGCCGGCGACCTGTGCATCGACCGCTTTAGCTTCCGCGAGTACGGCCCGCAGCGGGTGATGGTCGAGGCCGCCCTCGCCCCTGGCGCCCCGTCGCTGCTCGTCGAGCTGCTGCCCGAGGGCGCGCCCGAGACGCCCAAGGCGATCGGCATCGTCCAGCTTCGGCCCGAGCGCCCGCGCCAGGAGTGGGGCTACTTCGCGCCGTCGCCGTTCGCCCCGGGGTATCGCTATAGGCTCCGCCGGCCCACCGGCGAGCCCCCGGAGCCCTGGTCAGCGGCCCGCTCGCCCTTCGAGCCGCTTCTGATCGCGTAGGGCGCGCCAGTGGGAAACAGCCGGCCGCTACGGCCGACGACATACCTGTGTGAGGAGGTTTGCGATGACAGAGCAGCCCGAGCTTCTCGATCTGGCAGGCGTGCGCTGCTACCGGAGCGACGCCGACCCGGAGGCCTTCTTCTTTCTGCCTGGCGCGCCGGAGCCCGAGCGCGACCCG
>JAAXUL010000393.1 GCA_013336035.1 Chloroflexales bacterium | reverse complement strand
TGGAGCAGTCGGGTGAAGGCATCGTGGGCTGCACGCCGTGGTTCCTCGGGCTGTACCCGCTCCGCCTCTGTAGCCGACACCACGCGCGGTGTCGCAAGCAGGAAGTTGATGTAGTCGAGATCCCACACCTTGGGTTCATTCATGCCCTCATCCTACCGCAGGTGCCCCCAACTGCGTAAGTCCTAAGAGGTTTACCCCCCATGCTCGTGACCGAACGCGAAGCAAAATCCATCCTGTCCGCCCAGACCAACGGGTTTCTCGTCCAGGGCCCGTACCCGTTTACCCACGCGCTCAGCCCCTTCAGTGGCTGCCAGTTTGGCCAGACCACCTGCGGGCTGTTCTGCTATGCCCAATACCTGCCGAACTGGCACTATCGATCCGAGGCGCTCAAGCCCCACCGCTGGGGCCACGCCGTCGAGGTCAAGGCGAACGCGCCAGCGCTGCTGGGGGATTACCTGGCGAAATGCACCCAATCCCAGCGGCGCCAGCTGCGGATCTTCATGGCCACCGCGACCGACCCCTATATGCCGCTGGAGAAAGAGCGGCAGATCACCCGCGGCCTGGTCGAGGTCTTTGCCCGGTACGACGACCTGGACCTGCTGGTCATCCAGACCCGCAGCCCGCTGGTCGCCCGCGACTTCGATCTCCTGCGCCACATCCCCTACGCCTGGCTGTCGCTCACCATCGAGAGCGACGACGAGGCCCAGAACCTCCGGGGCGGGCCAGCGTTTACCACGCGCTTTGCGGTGGCCGCGGCGGCGATCGAGGCCGGGGTCCGGACCCAGATCGCCGTCAGCCCCTGCCTGCCCCACAGCGACCGCTTTGCCCCGAAGCTGCTGGCCACCGGGGTGCAGCGGTTCGTGGTGGACACCTTTACCGCCGGCGACGGCCAGGGTGGCGGGCGCACGGCCCGCTCGCCCTACGCGCGGCTGGTCGAGGATTGGGACGACGACGCACCAGCCGAGGCCCTGGCCGACGTCCTCCGCGGCGCCGGGGTGGATGTGGGCTGGTCGGCCGAGGGATTCGGCGGCATCCCCTACCGCACCGAGGAGGCCAAGAAAGGCCACCCCGGCGGCAGGGCCGCGGCCGAGCAGGGGGATGAGATGCAGCTAAGACTCCTCCCCCCCGAGCCGCCGCCGGCCGACGCCATGGTCCTGACGATCGGCACCCCCGACGAGCCGCGGCGACCCCTGCCCGGCTTCCCGTACTTCTGGCTGAAGTACGTCACCGGATTCGACGCCCGTTACCACTGCGCCCAGGCGCTGCTGGGGCCGTTCCACAAGGGCATCTGGTCTACCGTGAAGGCCCCATCCGTCCACGTCCTCACGCAGCCGAAAGAGCCCTGGCGCTACGCCTACCTGTGCGGCGTGGCCGAAACCCGCTGGGCCGACAACCTGCACGTTCCCGTCGAGTTTGCCCCCGGGCAGGAAGTGGAGGCCGTTACCTACAACGGAGTCCGCATCCACATCACGAACGCCCGCCGCCTGGACATCCCCTGGCTGGACGACGGCTGGAATGGCTTTCCCCGAAGCTTTACCACCTGTCGGAACTTCCAGTTTGCCGTGGCCATGTTCGGTTACGACGGCGTGACCAGGCCGGCCCAGCCCGAGTTTACCAGCGCGAATCGTGACCGCTCGCTGACCACCCTGCAGCGGCGGGCGCGGCGGAGGAATAACCCATGACGACCACGCTGACCTTTGAGAAGCTGGCGCGGCACGTCGGCCACCAGATCGCGGCCGAGGCGCGCGGGCTGCCCGCGCAGAATGTGGTGCTGATCTGTACCGAATGCGGCGAGGTCCTGCTGGACCTGGACGCCGACGGCGAGTCGGCGATGGGCCTGGTGCCCGTTGAGCCGGGGCCGGAGCAGCCACCGGATGCCGAGGAGCTGGCGCTGGCGCTGCCCATCGCCGCGTGAGCTGACCGATGCGGGCCGGGTGGCGCGTGTCCACCCGGCTCAATGATTCCCAGGAGGAACCCTATGAGTTTGCGCGCCAATGTATCGATCGAGGGCGACCAGGCCCCCGACGCCATCAGCCTGCTGGGCCTCAGAAACGCGTGCTCGAGCGCCTGCGAGGCGGCGGGCCTTGGGGCGTGCGACGACGCCGGCAGCGGCCTGGGCCAGGCTGACTTTCAGCTCGCCCTGGACGCCGAGCGCTTCGCCGACGAGCGCGATGAGGCCCTGGACCGGGCCGTCGAGGCGGTCTTTGGGGTCATCGACCGGGTGTTTGCCGAGCGTGGCCTGCCGAAGCCGAAGCGGGACGCCGACGTGACTGTGAGCGTCTTTCCCGAGGAGCCGGACGACGACGAGGGGGATGCGTGATGGATACGCAGGACACCGCCCGGAGGTTTCCGGGCGCCCGGATTCTCGGGCAGCACGGCGGGTTTGCGTTCGTCGAGGTCCACGCGGTGCTGGCCGTCGCCGGCGACGCGGTTCGCTTCCACGGCCCCGCCGAGGCCTGGGACGGCTCGCCCGAGGCCCAGGCCATCGCGCTCGACCAGGCGATCGAGGCGCAGCGCCAGGAGCTGGAGCGCCTGCTGCGCGAGCGCGGCGAGGTCCACGCCCTGGGCGATATCCGAGGCGCGCCGGCGTTACCGGCGCCCGAGGCCGAGGCCGCGGCGCCGGTGAAGAAGAAGCGCCGCTTCAAGCGGCACCGCTGCCTCGGCTGCGGCGAGGTCTGCGGCAACCTGGGCACGCACGGCAAGTACAACCACCCTGGCGTGCCGATCGAGCAACTCCGCGGGGCGGAGGTCACGGACGACGCCCCAGAGCCCCCCGCCCCCGAGGGAATGGCCCCTGGAGCGGCTGCGCGGGCCGCTGAGCCGCCTGCGGCGCCGGAGCAGGGCACTGAGACACCCCCCCGCCTGCGGCGCCCGCTGCGGGGGCTGGAGAGGAGCGGAGCCCAAAATGATCGCCGCAACCGAGGAGCACCCGGCCGTGACCGCTTGGCGGGCGCTGAGCGAGCGGACGCTGGCCGCGATTGATGCCACCGTGTTGCCAGGCCAGAACGCCCGGCAGGACGCGCTCCGGCGCCTGTTCCTCGCGCAGCGGCACGACTTCCACCGCGCCCGCCTGATGTACGACCGGCTCGCCGCCGACGCCGGCGCGCAGCGGGCCCTGAGCAAGCGCCCTGGCCGGCCCGCGACGGCCGAGCGCGAGCTGCACCCTGACGCGGCCTAACCAGGCCGAAGGAGCGCGACGTGTCCGAAGACGGCTATGTGCTCGCCATGGCGCCCTGCATCAGCTGTGGCGCGATGGTCCTGTTCGACCCTGACCGGGTGCCGTCCCTGCGCGTCAACGCGCAGGGACGGCCCGACCCCAACGGCCTGCGCGAACCGGTCTGCAAGACCTGCTGGGACCGCCGGCAGGCCTACCGGCGCGCCCAGGGCCTGCCCGAGGAACCCCTGCTACCAGGCGCCTACGGCCCGGAGCCACGCAGCTACGGCGACATCTAGCGATTGCGAGGACCGCGATGAGCGACCAGACCCCGAAGACGGTGGCGACCGTGGCCGGCACGACCGTCCTGGCCCTGCCCGATGCGCTCGGCACCGTGCGCCGCATCACGCTGCACGGCAACGGCCACTTCACCATCGACGGCCACGGGCTGCCCCGGTCGTCGATGGTCGGCCACCCTGACTACAGCGTCTTGCTCGACGCCGGGATCCCCGACGACCGGATGGCCACCGTCCACTTCCAGCACAGCTACAGCTGGGACCCGCGCTACCTCGGCTATGAGAACCTGTGGATGCTCGTCGGCCAGTGGCCCCACGAGTTCTATCCACCTGATGGCAAGCGCATCCGTCTGGTTGGGCTGGCCACGCAGCCGTGCTGGCTCACCATCAAGCGCGTGCTGGTCGGCGACCTCCTGACCGACGTTACCTTCGTTGGCCCGACCAGGGAGGGCGCGCTGGCCCTGCTGCGGTCCTGGCTCGACGACCGGGTGAGCCCGGAGTGGGACGGCGAGGCACACAACGACCACAGCTTGCCCTTCACGCCCATCTGGGCCGAGCTGGGCGGTGGGCGCATCGCCGCGCTGAGCTTCCACGATCGCACCGAGGCCTTCGACGACGAGCGGCGCCACACCCGGCCGCTCATCTGGACCTACCGGCGCGACGTGCCCCGTCCGAACAAGGCGCCTATCAGCTATACGCGCGAGTATCGCGCCGACGACGAGGAAGAGACCGCGTGGGCCTTCAAGCAGTTCATCGCAGCGCTCCGCGACGACGGCGACCACTGGCGCCACCCCGAGGCCGCCCAATGAGCAGCGAACTACTCCGCAACACCATTCCGCCCGTGACCGTCCTGGCCCTGCCCGACGAGGAGGGCCGGCGCAGGCGCATCGCCCTACACGGCCGTTGCTTCTACACCCTGGACAGCCGGGCGGGCCGGAGCTTCGACGCCGAGCGCGATGCGGACGCCAGCACCCGGCTCCACATCCCCCACGCGGATAGCACTTCCACCCGCGCCTGGGTGCGCTTCCCCCACCTCGGCAATTGGGACCCGCGGTATCTCGGCTACGAGTCCCTGTGGGCGCTGCTGATGAACTACCCCTTCGAGCGCACCCTGGGGGGCGTGCCGGTGGTGCGGCACACGGCGAGCTTCCAGCGGCTCACGATCTGCCGCACCATCCCGCTGCTCGGCATCGAGCACACCGTGACCGTCGCCAGCGGGACAAGGGACGGGGCGCTCGCCCTGCTGACAGACTGGATGCACGACCGAATGACCGATCTGTGGGAGGGCCACCTGGTGGCCCTCCCGCTGCGCGTCGACCCCGCGCTGTTCTTCTCGGAGCTCCAGGCCGAGCTGGGCGGCGCCGATCGCGTGGAGTTCGCGTTCACCGACACGGGCCAGCTGCGGCGCCCTGTGCGGTGGGTCGTCACGCTCAGCGGCTCCCCGCGCCACGACCGGCCGGCCCTCATCCGGCGCGAGTTTTACGCCGACGACGACGACCTGGCGGCGGCGGCGGTGGCCGACTTCACCCGCGCCCTGGCCGGCCCCGGCCCACACTGGCAATGAGTGCTGGCCACTTCCGCCGACTCTGCCGCACGGACCTCGACCAGTGGGTCGAGGCCGATCTGGAGCGGCTCACCGCACAGGAGCTGGCCGGCCTCTGCCAGATGCTCGGCATCCCACACAGCGGCACAAAGGAGCGCCTGCGCGAACGCATCTGGCGGGCGCGGCACCTGCGCCTCGTGCTGGCCAGCTACGAGCTCGGGGCCGACCACGAGGCGCAGCGCCAGGTCGTCGAGGCCCTGGCGGCGAGTTACCGCGCCGACGAGCTCCTCTCACTCTGCCGCGCCGCTGACGTGTACGCCGGCACCACAAAGTACAGCCGGGCCGCCGCCTTGCTCCAGTGGCGCGACGCCTGCCGGCAGCGCGGCCAGGAGGCCTGGGCAGAGGCCCGCGCCGCCGCGGCTAATCAACCAAAGCAACACCGCTTGCTCTGACCCGGAAGGCACTGATGCCAGCATGCAACTGCTACGGCGACCCAGCCGATCGCGAGCTGCACGCCGTCGGCTGCTGTGTGTGCGCGCTGTATGTGGGAGCGCCGCCGCAGAAGCAGCTTACGCTCGAAGAGGCCGAGCACCTGCTTGGCCGCTTCGGCTTTCACCTCGAGCAACAGCCAGACGGCCGCTACGTGGCCGTGGACCCGGCGCGGGGCCTCCAGACGCCCAACGGCTCCAGCCGCAACACCGCGCACGACCCAACCGAGCTGGCGGGCCTGGTCGTGCGGGCGCGCTGCACCGACCAGCTCGCCGGCCCGATGCTGATCAGTGAGGCCACGGCGACCCTCGCCGCTCTGGGCTTCGAGCTGAAAACCCGCGACCATCGAACCTTTGGGCGCCAGTGGTGGGCCACCAGCCAGGTGCTCGCCGTCTCGACGAGCGAGTGGGGCTACCTGAAAGACGTGGTCGCGACGGCCCGCTCCTGGCTCGCCCAGAGCCGCTACCACGCCGTGCGCCAGCCCGACTTGCCGGCCATCCTCGCACAGCTGCCCCGCGACCTCGACCCGAAGCTCCGTGAGCGGAGCCCGAGGCGCTCGCCACCCGCCGAGTCCGGCGGCGAATCCCCGCCGGCGAGCTGCGCCGCGCCCGCGACTCTCCCCGATGGCCCGCGCCAGATCAGCCTGGGCCTCGAGGCCCCGCAAAAAAGCGGCGCGGTGAAGTCCTGGCCGACCCGGCGCGAGGCCCGGCGCAAGCGCCGCAGCTAACAAAGTGTCAGGGGTTTACCACCTCTCGGCAGGCTGTCGAGAGGTGTTTTACCGCATCAGGACGATATATCTGTGGTTGACAAAACATCTGTTTCGTGCTACAATGGGAGTGGGCCAAAAAAGGCAGAGGCCCCCCAACCCGCCAGCACATCAAGGACGCCAACATGACCACCGCAGCCGCCGTTCAGCCGACCCTGATCTTCCAGGCCGAGGAGATCCTGACCCGCCGCCGCTTCGAGGTTCACGCCATCACGGGCAAGAACGCCCGCTACGAGGTCCGGATCGACGGCACGGTCGAGCACACCATCGTGGCCAGCCGCGCCTGGAAGCGCGAGCAGCGCGAGGCGATCGAGTGGGCCGAGCATGAGCTGGGCTGGAAGGATGTGACCGGCCAGCCGAACATCGGCCCACTGGCCGAGATCGTGATCGCGCCGAAGGCGATCAGCCCGCGCCGGTTCGGCCAGATGGTGACCCTGTGGGCCGAGATCGCCCGCGAGAAGGGCTACGCGGAGACGGCCGAGCGGCTGCTGGCCCTGGGCCGCGCGCACGCAGAGATCTGGGCGAGCCTGGGCCGCGAAGCCTTCGACCGCGAGATGGCCCGCCTGCAGGAGGAGCGGTGCGAGCAGGAAGAGGGCTTCGATATCGCCGCCCGCGAGAAGGTCACCTACTACTAGGCTGAGACGAGGCACACCGTGAACTACTCCTCTAGCGACATCCTGCTAGCCAGCCTGCACCGCGAGATCGTCGTGTGGCGTCGGATGGGCGGCAGCAACCCCGGCTACGGCCTCGACGTGGACGGCACCACCACAACCTTCGTCGGCAAAGGCCTCACGGCCCTCAAGCAGGATGCCCAAAAACTGGCGCTGGGCCGCGGCCTCCAGCTGGCGAAGCCGGCTGTCGAGAAGGTGGCGATCGTCAACCCCGCGGGCGCGGCGGTCACCCACACCGACCACGAGCAGGACCGGATGCTGGGCCGCTTCTACGCCGGCGAGACCGAGTACGCCTGGGGCGAGCCGATGGAGCCCAGGAGAACCCACTGATGAGCCCGCCAATACAGCTCACCCCGGTGCAATTCGCCGGCGCCGCGCCGAC
>JAAXUL010001193.1 GCA_013336035.1 Chloroflexales bacterium | reverse complement strand
CAGCAGCGCGAGGATGGCGGAGAGCACGATCACGCCGCCGATCAGGTACAGGAACATGAGCACCGGGTGGGGCACCTTATTGCCCACCCGCTCGATGCCGTCCAGCAGGCGCTGGGTGAAGCCTCCCTGCTGGCCTGGCCCTGTCTTGGCAGTCTCTACAGCCATCTCTACGCCTCCAGGTAAGCAGAAGGGGCGCCTGTACATTTGCACAGCGCCACCTCGGCAGTTCGCTATCGCTTGTCACCGCTCCGAATTCATTGGGGCGACTATCAGCGTAGATCGCCGGGCCCGAGATCGCATCGCGCAATCTTGAGTATTTGGCACAGGTCCGCCGGGCCGGCCCATAGCACAAAATGTAGCAGCCTGACGATCTCGGCCGGCGCGGATCAGAAGCGCATTTCTCAACGATGACAGACTTGAGCCAATGACGTATACTTAACTATACAGCCGATCAACGGCGGCCTCGCACTATGTAGCTATCACCTGCCTTTGCCGCTAGATGTTCGGACTACCAGTGAGCCATAACAACCACGGCGCTATAGGGGCAAAGGCAGGAGTATCGGATGACGGTTACACACTCTCGGGCGCTGCTGGTGCCGACCAAGCTGACAGCACCGCAGCCCCTGAGCTCCTGGGTATTGCGCGAGCGCCTGCTCGCCCGGCTTGGCACCCAGCCCGACACCCGGCTCACCCTCGTCGTCGCCCCCGCCGGCTTCGGCAAATCCACCCTGGTGGCCCAGTGGCTCTTCGAGGCGCAGCCCATACGGGCCGGCGCCTATGCCGAGATTACGGTCGGCGCCCCCGCCTCTATCCAGACCACCGAGCTCTCCGCCCCCCCTATCGCCTGGCTGACCCTCGACGAGCACGACCAGGATAGCATGCGCTTCCTGGTCTATGTGGCGGGCGCGATCACGCGCGTGCTGCCAGGCGCGCTCCCGACCACCCTTGATCTGCTCGCCGTGCGCTCGCCGCCGCCCCACGTGGTGCTCCAGGCGCTGCTGGTGGATCTGAGCGCGCTGTCTGAGGGCCTGACTCTAGTGATCGACGACTACCACGCGGTTACGGCCGAGGCCGTCCACCAGACGGTCGCCTACCTAATGCGGCACTTGCCGCCCCAGTGCCGGCTCGTGCTGCTCAGCCGCGTTGACCCGCCGCTGCCGCTGGCCCGCCTGCGCGCCGATCAGCAGGTGACCGAGGTGCGCGCGGCCGACTTGCGCTTCACCAAGGCTGAGACCGGCGCCCTGCTGGCGCAGCTACAGGGGGCCACGCCTGACGCGGCCCTTGTCGCCGCCCTGCACGAGCAGACCGAGGGCTGGGCGATCGCGCTGCAGCTGGCCGCCCTGGCCCAGCTGGAGGCGCGCGCCCCGATGCAGGCCCTTGGCGTGGCGACGCGCCAGCTCACCGAGTATCTGGCCGACGAGGTGTTTGACCAGCAGCCCGCCGCGATCCAGCAGGCCCTCCTGGCCTTCGCTGTCCCCGAGCGCTTCTGCGCCGAGCTCTGCGCAGGCCTCCTCGACACGCACGATGAGCTTGTTCGCGCCGAGAGCCTGCTGGATCAGCTGGTGCGGGCGAACCTGTTCCTGATCCCGCTCGACGAGGATGGGCGCTGGTACCGCTTCCACCACATCTTCCGCGACCTGCTGCTGCGCCGGCTCAGCCTCACGGCCGGAAAAGACGGGGTGCGGACCCTCCAGCTGCGGGCCGCGCGCTGGCTGGCCGCCGAGGGGCTAATCGAGGAGGCCGTGCACGACTACCTCGCCGCAGGCGACGAGGACGCCGCCGCCGAGCTCATCGAGCACCTGCTGCTCCCCGAGATGGGCAAAGATGTGGCCGGCGCGCCGCCCGGGTACTGGCTGCGCATGCTCCCCGCCGGGCTGATCGCGCGCCGTCCGGGCCTGGCGCTGATCATAGCGCGCCTATCGGTGTTCAGCATGGATATGGGGGAGTTCGAGGCGAGCCTGAGGCGCGTGGACGCGCTGCTCGCCGGCCCGGATATGGCGGGCGACGCCCCGCCCTGGCCTAGCTTTCAGGCCGATCTCACCGTGCTGCAGGGCGTCCTCTGCTACTGGCAGGGCCGGCCCTCCGACACTATCAGCTATATGCGCTCGGCCCTCGAGCAGGGGCCGACGATGGCGCTCGCCATCCAGGCGTTGCTCCAGATAGGGCTGTCGTATGTCGGCAACGGGGCCTACGCCGAGGGGGTGCGGCTGATCGAGGCCGGGCTGCCCGCGGCGACGGCGAGGCTCGGCGACAGGCACGCGCTGTATCAGTACACCTGCCTCGCTAGCATGCACCAGATCGCGGGCGAGCTCGCCGCCCAGGCGCGCGATGCGCAGCGCCTGGCCAGCGTGGTCGCCACGCGCGAGTGCGGCGACCTGTGGGTGGGCTACGCCGCCTCGAACCTCGGCCTGGTGGCCTATGAGCGCTCTGATCTCTCCGCCGCCGCCGCGCACTTCGGCGTACTTGCGAGCCGCAAGTACAGGGTCAGCTACCCTAGCTATATGAGCGGCGTGACCGGCCTGGCCCTGACAGCGATTGCCCGCGGCGCATTCGCCGAGGCCGCCTCTTATGTCGAGGAGGCCAAGGACTTCGCCGATGAGGCGGGCGGCGTGTTCCTGCGGCATCAGGCGCTGGGCTGCGCCACGCGCGTGGCGCTGGCCCGGGGCGATGTCGCGGCCGCGCTGCGGGACGCCGCGGAGATCGGGGTGGAT
>JAAXUL010000024.1 GCA_013336035.1 Chloroflexales bacterium | reverse complement strand
CAGGCGAAGGCCTCGCCGCCGCGGGCGGTGATCAGGCCCACCACCTCCTCGGCGGCGGCGGCGCTGCGCTGGTAGTTCACCATAACGCGTGCGCCCGCGGCGGCCAGCTCGAGCGCGGCCGCCCGCCCGATACCCCGTGACCCGCCCGTCACCACCGCCACCTGGTTATCGAGGGCCATCAGCTGCTCTCTGCGGTGAAGGCCCGCACATCCTCCGCGCTGCTGACATTCACCAGGCGGGCGTGGGGCGCAATGCGCTTTATCAGGCCAGTAAGCACCTTGCCGGGGCCAAGCTCGAGGAAGGCCGCCACCCCGTCGTGGGCCATACGCTGCACCGAGGCGATCCAGCGTACGGGCGCCACCACCTGGGCCACAGCCTCGCGCCGTACGTCGTCGGGGGTCACCAGCGGCTCGGCGGTGACGTTGGCGATCAGCGGCACCTGCAGGGCCCGCACGGCGGCGGCCTCCATGGCCCGCGCCATCCCCTCGGCGGCGTGGATCATCAGAGGCGAGTGGAAGGCCGCGCTGACCTTGAGCGGGATGACCCGCTTGGCCCCGCGCACCTTCGCTAGCAGGCCCGCGTGCTCGACCGCCAGAGTACTGCCGCTGATCACGAGCTGGTCAGGCGCGTTGTAGTTCGCCACCACCACCGTGCTCACCGTCTCGGGGTGCGACGAGAGCGAGTCGCTGACCTCGCGGCAGACCTGGTCGAGCTCGCCGTCGCTCAGGCCAATCACGGCGGCCATGCTGCCCTCGTGGGCCTCGGCCATCAGCTCGCCGCGCCGGCGCACCAGCCGCACAGCCGTGGCGAAGTCGAGCGCCCCAGCCGCCACCAGGGCCGAGTACTCGCCGAGGCTATGGCCAGCCACCGCGATCGGCGCCGGCAGCGGCGCGCCGCGCGCCTCCTCGAGGGCCCGCAGCAGCGCGGTGGACATCGTCAGCAGCGCTGGCTGGGCGTTCTCGGTTGCCATCAGGTCGACCTCGGGTCCCTCGAAGCAGAGGCGCGTAATCGATAGTCCGAGGGCCGCGTCGGCCTCATCGAACACCGCCCGTGCCGCCCGCGAGCGCTCGTACAGGTCGCGGCCCATCCCCACCGTCTGCGATCCCTGGCCTGGAAATATCCACGCAGTGCTCATAGCTCTTAGTTATTGAACGTATCACTAATGGATTTCGCCGCAAGTCTATAGCGCGGGTGTGCCCCAGCGCACGACGCACGAGCCCCAGGTCAGGCCACCCCCAAAGGCCGTGAGCAGCACTAGATCACCATCGACCACCCGCCCCTGCTGGACAGCCTCGTAGAGAGCGATCGGCACCGAGGCCGCCGAGGTGTTGCCGTAGCGATCGAGGTTGACGAAGAAGCGCTCCATCGGCAGGCCAAGGCGCTTCGCCACCGCCTCGATGATCCGCAGATTGGCCTGGTGGGGCACCACCAGCCTGATCGCGTCGAGGCCCACCCCAGCGTCGGTTACGGCCTGCTCGGCCGACTCACACATGCCACGCACGGCGTGCTTGAAGATCTCGCGGCCGTGCATATAGACATACTGGCGCCGCTGTGCGAGCAGATCGGGGGTGGCGGGCAGCCGCGTGCCGCCCGCATCGACGGCCATCAGGCCCTCGCCCTCGCCCCACGAGCCGATATTCGAGCTGAGTAGCCCGCTGGGCTGCTCGGTTGCCCGCAGAACCACCGCTCCGGCCCCATCGCCGAAGAGCACACAGGTGTTCCGGTCCTCCCAGTCGATCAGGTGGGTAAAGATGTCGGCCGCGACCAGCAGCAGCGTGCGGCTCATCCCGCTCTTGACCAGGCCGGTGCCGACGCTGAGCCCATAGACGAAGCCACTACAGGCCGCCGCAAGGTCGAAGGCGCCGGCCCGTGGGATGCCGAGGTTGTGCTGGACGGTAGAGGCGGTGGCGGGAAATGGGCGGTCGGGGGTGCATGTGGCGACAATCACTGTGTCGACTGCCGCGGGGGCGAGGCCGGCGCGCTCGAGGGCCTCGCGGCCCGCGGCGGTGGCAATGACCGATGTATGCTCATCGGGGCCGGCCACGTGGCGCTGAGTGATGCCAGTGCGCGTGCGGATCCACTCATCAGAGGTATCGATCCGCCGAGCTAGCTCATCGTTCGTGACGACCCGGCGCGGGACCGCCATGCCCCAGCCCATAATGGCCGCGTAGCGTGGGCTGCTCACACACGCCTCCTATATAGCAGAGGAGGCGTCGGCCCGTTTCGTCCGGGCCGGACGCCCCCTCGAGGTTTCTTGCACAGCGCCCGCGCCCCTTACTCCGGCTTGGGCATCTCGATGACCTGCCGGCCTTTATAGGTGCCGCAGGTCTTGCAGGCGTAGTGAGCGCGCATCTGGCTGCCGCAGCGCGGGCAGAGCACCAGCGTGGGGGCCGTGAGGGCCAGATGCTGGCGGCGATTGCCGCGGCGGTGGCGCGAGACTTTTCGTTTCGGTAATGCACCCATAGTTGCTCAACTCCTACCGTTTCGTCTGTTGTGTCGCTCGGCCCAGGCCTTCAGGGCGTCGATAGTCATCTCGCCCTCGTCACCCGGCTCCTCTTCGTCCTCGATCCCATCCGACTGGACCGAATAGCTCACCGGCTGGTCCCTGTAGGCCGGGCTGACCGGATTAAGGGGCAGCTCCAGCAGCGTATACTCGCGCAGGGCCTCGCCGATATCGGCCATATGCAGCTCGTTGAGGAAAAACGGGTCCTCCTCGATCGGCTGCGGCAGACTGCTGCCGGTGAACACATCGATCACCGAGTGAAATTCATCGGAGAACTCGATGCCTACCGGGTGGTCAAACTCCTCCAGCGAGCGCACACAGGTGAGCCGGACCACTCCCCGGGCCTTAACTGCCGCCCACACCCCTGTCGCGGTGCGGGTGAAGCGCACGCTCCCACTGATGTCACGCAGCTTGAGGGCCTCGTCAAGCGGCAGAGACTCCTCGGTAAAGGTGTAGTCCCTGCGCGAGCCCATCTCCTCGCGGAGCAGCTGCGCGACGTTAAACTTCAGGTCTGTCATTGTTTACGTGCAGCGGCGCTGCAGTCTGACTCTGCAAACGCCGCATTATAGGCGAGACGGCGGCCCATTGTCAAGCTTCGAGCTTGCCACGAGCTATGGACCGTCTACGCGGGCTTATGCGGGCCGCCGGGGCGGCCCGGGCACAGAGGCGCGCCTATTAGCTCCGCGGCCAGAGGATTATGCCTGTTTGCCATGCTCGTCCAGCTGCGTGCCAAGGGTGGAAAGCCCATTGCGCACACTGGTGACCAGTTTGGTTAGCCGATCGTCAAGCTCCTCGAGGACCTGGCGGGCGTACTCGTCGGCCCCTGCCCGCACCTGGGCCGCCTCCTGCTCAGCTCGCTGCAAAAGCCTGGCCCGCTCGCCCTCCACCGCCTCGAGCAGCCCCTTTTCCTCGAGCACCTGCTGCACCCGCGACTGGGCCTCGGCGATCAGGCGCTCTTGCTCCTGGACGATCCGGCGCGCCCGTTTCTGCTCCTCGGGGATGGCGACCCGCATGCGGTCGATTATGTCGAGGATGCGCTCCTCATCCACCAGAAGCCGACCGCTGAACGGCACACGCCGGCCTTCGGCAAGCGCATCCTCAAGCTCATCGATCAAGTCATCCAGCTCGATGGCCGTCACCCCCTTTGTGCGAACTTCTGCCGCAGCGCCTCGACAATGTGCGGCGGCACGAACTCTACCGGGTCACGCCCCAGGCTCGCGATCTCGCGAACGGCGCTCGAGCTAATATGCGCGTAGCGCCTGCTGGCCATCAGCACCACCACCTCGACCTCGGCGTCGAGGGTCTGGTTAAGCTGGGCCATGTTATACTCGACCTCGAAGTCGCTCACCGTGCGCAGGCCACGCACCATAGCCACAGCCCCAAGCGAGCGGGCGAAGTCCACCGTCAGCGCGCTGTAGGTCGTGGCCTCGACCCGCGGCATCCCGGCGATCGACTCGCGCAAGAGCGCCATACGCTCGTCGGTTGTGAAGAGCAGGTTCTTCTTGGGCCGGTCGAAGACACCCATGATCACGCGGTCGAACATCCGGCTCGCCCGCACCGCAATATCAAGGTGAGCGTACGTGACGGGGTCGAAGCTGCCGGGATAGACGGCGATGCGTGCTGCGGTCACAGGCGCCTCTCCTATACCTCGTCTGGCCCGCCCTCTTCCCTCTCGGCGCTGGTCGAGGCCACGGGGCCGCCCAGCTCGTAGATCGAGAAGCACGAGTCGCCGATGCGGCGGAACTTGGTGCGGTCGAGCCCCGGGTAGCTGTCGGCCAGCGTGACCCGCGGCGAGTGGCCGACGATCAGCAGGCTGCCGGCGTGGCCCATGCCCGTCTCGACGACCAGATTGATCATGCGCTCAATCGCCGGGTCTGCATAGGGTGGGTCCATCATAATATAGTCAAAGTCGCCCCTGCCCCTATGGCCGTTCAGGAAACGCTCGACGGGCATGGCATGCACCCGGCCCTGCTGCTCGAGCTTAGTGTGCCGCAGGTTATCACGGATGATCCCACAGACGTGGGCGCTCTGCTCAACGAAGTCGGCCTCGCCGGCTCCACGCGAGAGGAACTCGATGCCGAGCGAGCCTGTGCCGGCGTACAAGTCGAGCACACGCCCACGGATCCGGCCGTAGCCCTCGAGCACCGAGAAGAGTGACTCTTTGACCCGGTCGAGCATCGGTCGCGTGCCGAGGCCTTTCGGCGCCTTCAGTTTATGGCCCTTGGCCCGACCCGTGATTACGCGCATCGCCGTCCCCACGCACAGAGTATGACCATTGTAGCACAAAACAGCCTCCCCCCGCCCCCTTGAGGAAAGGGGCGGGGGGAGGCACGACCCAAGAGCTCGACGGGCAGCCAGAGGGCTAGGCCTAGCGCTTGGTGTACTGCGGCGCCTTACGGGCCCGCTTGAGGCCGGGCTTCTTGCGCTCCTTCATACGGGGGTCGCGGGTGAGCAGGCCCAGCTTCTTCATCGACGCCCGCAGGTCGGGGTCAAGGTCGAGCAGGGCGCGGGCCACGCCGTGGCGCACCGCCCCGGCCTGGCTATGCACGCCGCCGCCGCGCACCTTCACCAGCACATTGAAGCTGTCGAGATTGTTGGTGATCTGCAGCGGGTGGCGGATCTCGCGCTGCAGCAGGTCGCGAGGGCCGAAGTAGTCCTCCGGCTTCTTGCCATTCACCACGAACTCCCCGTTGCCGGGGAAAAGGCGCACGCGGGCCACTGCGGTCTTGCGGCGGCCGGTGCCCTGGTAGTAGCGCTTCACATCCATTCGCTTCGTCTCCTTGGTGCCAAAGCCACCGTCAGGCGCTCGCCTCTGACGGCCGGCGGCTGGCTACTGAGTGCTAGTAGGGTAGCGCGGCGTCCAGACCTTCGGCTGCTGGGCGGCGTGTGGGTGGCTGGGGCCCGCGTAGATCCGCAGCTTGCCGATCAGGCGGCGCCCTATGCGGTTTTTAGGCAGCATGCCCTTGACGGCAATCCGCAGGATGCGGTCGGGGTGCTTATCGAGCATCATGCGGTAGGGCGTCTCTTTGATGCCGCCCGGGTAGCCGCTATGGCGGTAGTAGACCTTCTGGTCGGCCTTCTTCCCCATGATCCGGATCTTCTCGCAGTTGACCACGACCACGAAGTCGCCGCCGTCCATCGAGGGCGTGTAGGTGGGCTTGTGCTTGCCGCGCAGCAGGGTGGCGATCTGCGTGGCCAGGCGCCCGAGCACCTCGTCCGTCGCATCGACCACATACCAGTCGCGCTGGATCTCAGAAGCTTTCTGATGATACGTCTTCACAGCAGTTTCCTTACGTTCCGTTTGTATCGTCACGCCCGCTCGTCGTCCCAGCGCACAAGCTCGGGCGGGTAGCGCACCGACGTCAGGGTCAGCCCGTGGGCCGCGGCGGTCGGCCCCGCCGCCTTGCGGTCGCGGCGCTCCAGCACCCGCCGAAGCTCCGCCCCCGTCATCCGTCCTCGCCCCACTAGCAGCACGGTCCCGACGATCACGCGCACCATATGCTGTAGGAAGGCATTCGCCGCCAGGTCGATCGCGATCAATCGTCGCCCGAGCAGCTCCATCTCGCTAAGCCGGGACACGTAGACCGTGCGCACCGTGCTCTTCTGGTCAGGCGACTGCACCGTGAAGGCGGCGAAGTCGTGGGTCCCCTCCAGCTGTGGCAGGGCCTCTGCCATCGCCGCCGTATCGACGCGTCCCTCGACATGCAGGGCCAGGTGGCGGAGGGTCGGCATGGACGCCGGCCCCAGGTCGATCAGGTAGCGGTAGTCGCGCCGTACCGCGCTGTGCCGCGCGTGAAAGTCTGGCCCGACCTCCTTCGCCGCCAGAACCCGCACATCGTCCGGCAGCAGGGCGTTCATCGCGCGCGCCACAGTGCTGGCAGAGTGGCGCGTCTCACCGCGCACATTGGCCACCTGGCCCTGGGCATGGACGCCGGCGTCAGTACGGCCCGCCAGCGTGAAGCGCCTCCGCTCCTGCGTCAGCCCCTCCCATGCGTCCTCGAGGGCCCCCTGCACTGTGCGCCCCTGGCTCTGCAGCTGCGAGCCGACAAAGTCGGTCCCGTCGTAGGCCAGGAGCAGCGCGATATTCCGCATCAGACCAGCTCGATCAGCGCCATCTCGGCCCCGTCGCCGAGGCGCGGGCCGATCTTCGTGATGCGGGTGTAGCCGCCATTCCGGCCGCCGTAATCCTGGGGCGCGAAGGTGAACAGCTTACGCATCGCGTCTTTGCTGGCCAGCTTCGACAGCGCCATGCGCCGGGCGTGGGGCGTATCCTCGCGGGCGATGGTGATCAGCTTCTCCATCTCGGGCTGCACGGCCCTAGCCTTCGAGATCGTCGTCGTGATCTTGCGATGCTCGATCAGGGCGATCATCAGGTTCCGGTAGAGGGCCTTGCGGTGCTCATACGAGCGGCCCAGGAGCTTACCAGCGTGTCGGTGTCGCATCTATGTATCCCTTTGTGGCGAACCAGGGGGCGGTTTACGGCCACCGTACGTACCCCCTCGCCCGTCCCCTATCCCGTCAACAGCTCCCACGATCCTCACTCACCGCTTAGGGCGGCGGACGGCCGAGGGATATACCCACGCTCGATCAGCCGATCGCGGATCTCCTCCATCGACTTCTGGCCCAGGTTTCGCACCGAGAGCAGCGCCTTCTCGTCCATCTGTAGCACCTGGCCGACCTTGGTGATATCGGCGCGCTTCAGGCAGTTATAGGTGCGCGTCGAGAGATCGAGCTCCTCGATCTGCGTATCATAGACATCGGCGGGGATGGTCAGCCCGCTTGGCGCCGGCTGGTCATCGGGCTCGACGGCGAGCCGGTTGAAGTCGGCGACGGTCTGGCTATACTGCACCAGCACCTGGGCCGCGTAGCTCAGCGCATCGCCGGGCTTCACCGTCCCATCGGTCCAGACTTCGAGCAGCAGGCGGTCGAAGTCGGTGGCCTGGCCGATACGTGTATTCTCGACCACATAGTTCACGCGCGGCACCGGCGTAAAGATCGCATCAACCGGGATCTCGCCGATCGGCAGCAGGTCGCGCTGGTCAGCCGAGAGATAGCCGCGCCCCCGCTCGATCGTCAGCTCGATCTCGAGGTGGGCCGCTTCGCTGTCGAGGGTGCAGAGATAGTGCTGCGGGTTGACCAGCTCGACAGTGCTCGGCAGCTCGATATCGCGCGCAGTGACGAGGCCAGGGCCGCGCTTGCTCAGTAGCACCTTCACCGGACGCTCAGACGACGATCGCACGCGGACGCCTTTGATATTCAGCACAATCTCGGTAACGTCTTCTCTTACGCCCTCGATCATGGCGAACTCGTGAAACGCGCCATCGATCTTGATCCTTGTGATCGCCGCCCCTGGGATGGACGAGAGCAATACCCGCCGGAGAGCATTGCCCAGCGTATGACCATAGCCAGGATCAAGGGGCTCAATCTTGAAGCGCCCAAAGTTCTCTGCGGCCTGCACAACCTCGATCTTGGGCATGGCGATGTCAAGCACGTCACGCCTCCTTAGCATATCGGTCGCAGACAACAGCCGGGGGGGCGGGCCGGGCCGGCTTATGCTGGCCCACAGCCTGCGCCCCCGCGCCATTGCCTGGAAGAAAACCTAGCGGCTGTAGAACTCGACGATCAGCTGCTCATTAATACCGCCCTCGGCATCCTCGCGTCGCGGCAGCGACACGATCGAGCCTGAGAGCTCGGCGGGGCTAAGGCGCAGCCAGTCGGGCGCCCGATACTTATTCAGCTCGCCGCTATCGACCAGGTTCTTAAAGTAGGCGCGGCGGCGGCTCTCGGGGCGCACCGCGATCGCCTGGCCCACCTTCACCGTGTAGGAGGGGATATTTGTCTTGCGACCATCGACGATGATGTGGCCGTGGGTGACCAGCTGGCGGGCCTGGGCCCTGGTGGTGGCCAGGCCGAGCCGGTAGACCACATTATCGAGGCGGCGCTCCAGCAGGCTGAGCAGATACTCGCCCGTCACGCCGCTGCGGCGTGAGGCCTGCTCGAAGGTGCGGCGGAACTGGCGCTCCAGCACCCCATAGATATACTTCACCTTCTGCTTCTCGAGCAGCTGCAGGCCGTAGTCAGAGACCTGACGCCGGCGCGAGGTGGGGCCATGCTGGCCAGGGGGGAAGGGCCGCTTCTGCAGAATGCGGGTGCCCTTCTCAGTGATGCCGATACCGAGGCGCCGGCTAACTTTGCCGACGGGACCATGAAAACGCGCCATGTCGTGTGGAGTCCTCTCTTAAGTTCGCGCGACGAGACGGGCGCTTGACGCCCCATCAGAGCGTCTCTACCGTGGTGGGCGCCAGGGAGCTGAGCCCTGCGGTACCGTCTACGGTCGTCTCGCCGTCAGGTTGTCAAGGTGTACAGCGCCACCCGTCTATCGGGGGGCGGAGCGTGCGCCGCATCTACACGCGGCGGCGCTTGGGAGGTCGGCAGCCATTGTGGGGGATCGGGGTCACGTCGGTGATCGACGACACCTGTAGCCCCGCCGACTGCAGCGAGCGGATGGCGGCCTCGCGGCCGGAGCCAGGGCCTTTGACAAAGACCTCGAGCGAGCGCATCCCGTTCTCCATGGCCTTGCGGGCGGCGGTGTCGGCCGTCACCTGCGCGGCGTACGGGGTGCTCTTACGTGAGCCCTTGAAGCCGGACTGGCCGGCGCTGGCCCAGCAGACCACCGCGCCCTGGGGGTCGGTGATCGTCACAATCGTATTGTTGAAGGTGCTGAGCACATGGGCCTGGCCCCGCGGCACATTCTTGCGCTCACGGCGCTTACCGCGCTGCCTCGACGCCGCTCCACCCTTCTGTCCCTTCGGGGGCATGCTATTCTCCTTAACACACACTCAGCACAGGCGGGCTGTTCAGGCCCTCGCCTGTGCGTAACAGGGCTATTGAAGCAGCTACTTCTTCGCCTTCTTCTTGATACCGATCGCCTGGCCCTTACGGCCGCGGCGCGTGCGGGCGTTGGTGCGCGTGCGCTGGCCGCGCACGGGCATCCCGCGGCGGTGGCGCAGCCCACGATAGCAGCCAATATCCATCAGCCGCTTGATATTCAGCTGCACCTCGCGGCGCAGGTCGCCCTCGACCCGATACTCGCGGTCCACGACCTCGCGGATCCGGCCGACCTCCTCCTCGGTGAGGTCACGGACGCGAGCCTCGGAGTTCACATTCGCCTTGCGCAGAATATCGGCGCCATTTGAGTGCCCGATCCCATAGATGTAGGTGATCGAGATCCCAACCTTCTTGTTGCGGGGGATGTCAACCCCAGCGATACGTGCCATGAAGATCCTCGTCCTGGTATATCTGGCGGCTCTGCCGCGACCGACCACGCAGACCGCGGCTGCGTTGGCCGGCGGCTGCCACTGCGTCCCTAACCCTGGCGCTGCTTATGCTTCGGCGTGCGCGAGCAGATCACGCGGATCACACCCTTGCGCTTAATCACCTTGCAGTACTCGCAGCGGGGCTTGACCGAAGCGCGTACTTTCACGACAGTCCTCCCCTCGGCGGCCTTCCGACCGCCGGCGTACACCCACCCATGGAACAGCTGTCACTAACAGAGACCCGCCTACTTATAGCGGTATGTGATGCGGCCCCGGGTCAGATCGTATGGTGAGAGCTCCACCAGGACCCGGTCGCCCTTCAGAATTCGAATATAGTTCATCCGCATCTTGCCCGAGATATGGGCAAGCACCTCGTGCCCATTCTCCAGCTCCACCCGGAACATCGCGTTTGGCAGCGGTTCCGTGATGGTGCCCTCCATCTCGATCACATCCTTCTTTTTCGACATATCACTCCTTCGGCTGCGCTGATGTCACCATGAACTGACTCAGGGCCTTGAGCATCGCCTCGTTCACCCAGGTGATCTCGCGCTGGCCGTCGATCTCATACAGAATGGACTGCCGCTGGTAGTACTCGATCAGCGGCATCGTCTGGGCAAAGTAGACATCCAGCCGGTGCTGGGCTGTCTCCATCGAGTCGTCGCTGCGCTGATAGAGCTTGCCGCCACAGGCATCACAAATTCCCGGCCGATGGGACGGGAAGTAATAGATATTATACGTCGCCCCACAGGTTTTGCAAGTCTGACGACCGGCAATTCGGCGCAGCAGCACCTCATTCGGCACACTCAGGTAGAGCACCCCGTCGATTTTGCCGTTGTGCTTGGCCATCGACTCCTCAAGGGCCACCGCCTGATCTCGCGTCCGCGGGAAGCCATCGAAGATCACGCCCGGCGTGCAGTCGGGGGCCTGGATCCGCTCGAGAATCATGCGGATCACGACCTCGTCGGGCACCAGCTCACCGCGATCCATATACGACTTGGCGAGCATACCTAGCTCGGTGCCCTCTCGCAGCGCCGCCCGAAAAAGGTCACCGCTCGCCACATGGGTTAGCGAAGTTCGCTCGGCTAGGGTCTTGGCCTGCGTGCCCTTCCCCGCTCCCGGAGGACCAAGCAAGATTACGTTGGTGGTCATGTCGGCGCTCTCTTCGCTCAGCTATACGTTGCGCGCATCATCGCGCGACCCAATGCTGTTCGTGTACGATCTTGTGGGCGCTCGCCCTCAGATCCTGGGCAACACACAGCAACATCCAAGCCGCGTGTCGCCCCCGATAATACCACATTCCCGACACCGTGTGGTCGCCCTAACGGCTCAGAAAGCCCTCGTAGTCGCGCATGATCAGCTGCGACTCTAGCTGCCGCATGGTGTCTACGGCCACACCTACTACGATCAGCAGCGCTGTGCTACCCAGACCAAGCTGAACACCCGTGATCGTCTGGGTCAGGAAGGGCAGTACCGCGATCAAGCCCAGGAATAGTGCCCCCGCCAGGGTGATGCGGTTGAGCACACGGCCCAGGTACTGCTCAGTGGCCTTGCCGGGGCGAATGCCGGGGATGAAGCCGCCGTTGCGCTGTAGGTTGTCCGGGATGTCCTGCTGCTGGAAAAGCACTAGCGTATAGAAGTAGGTGAAGCCCACTGTCAGCAGGAAGAGCAAGAGCATATAGATCCAGCCGTGTCCGGCGCCGGTCGGGTTGAAGGTGTTGTAGAAGAAGCCGGCCACCTGATTACCAAAGCCCTCGCCACCAGGGCGGTAAAACCACGAGGCCACAATCCCCGGAAAGATAATGATGCTCTGGGCAAAGATCAGTGGGATCATGCCCGCCATATTTACCTTCAGCGGGATATGGCTGCTCTGCCCGCCATAGACCTTATTGCCGCGCACCCTTTTCGCATACTGCACCGGGATGCGGCGCTGCCCCTCCTGGATCAGCACGATGCCAACAATCGTCAGCAGGGCGATCGCCAGGAAGCCGATGATGCCCAAGATCGTCCCCAAGTCGCCGGCAGTACTAACCTGGAAGCCCTGGACGATCAGGCCAGGCAGGCGCGAGACAATCCCGCCGAAGATAATCACCGAGATGCCCTGGCCAATCCCGCGCTCGTTGATCTGCTCGCCGAGCCAGACCAGCAGCATCGTGCCGGCCACCATTGAGGTGAGGATAGTGAAGGTCGGCAGGAAGTTGTTGACGATGTCAAAGGGCGAGCGGAATAGCGACTGGGTCAGATCGCCCGTCGGGTTAACCGAGCGCTCGAGGGTCAGCGTCTGTCCATAGGCCTGCAGGTAGGCCAGGGGGATGGTGAGCCACATCTGATAGCGGTTCAGCCTGATCCGCCCCTGTTCGCCCTCTTTCTGCAGCTCCTGGAGCGCCGGGATCAGCGGCTGGAGCAGCTGCATGATGATCGACGCCGTGATGTACGGGTAGACGCCCATCGCGGCGACCGAGAAGTTCTGCAGCGCGCCTCCGGCGAAGATATTCAGGAGCTGGGCCAGCTGGTTCTGGGACAGGGCCTCCTGCAGCTGCCGGAGCGAGTCAGGGTTGATGTTGGGCACCGGGACATGCGCGATCAAGCGGAAGATCAGCAGCATCCCCATGGTAAAGAGGACGCGCCGCCGCAGATCGGGCAGCTGGATGGCGCGAACAAGAGCCTGCAGCATCGGAAGTGTCCTCGCGCACACCACCGCGGTTGCGCCGCGGTGGTGTGTGCAGAATAGCCTAACCCTTCGCCTTCTTGGCCTCGGCGTTGCGCATCGAGGGGTTCGGCCCCCGCGAGCGCGAGTGGCGCTCTACGACCCAGGGCAGCTCGACGACAGTGCCGCCTGCGGCCTCGATCTTCTGCCGCGCGCTGGCCGAGAATTTGTGGGCCTTCACCGTCAGAGCTTGGCCCAGCTCGCCCTGGCCGAGCACCTTGACCGGCATGCTCTTCTTGCGCACCATGCGCTTCGCGAGCAGGGCCTCGGGTGTCACATCCACGTCGGCAGGCCATGTCTCGAAGTCATCGAGATTAATCACCTGGTACTCAACGCGAAAGATGTTCGTGAAGCCGCGCTTGAAGGGCATGCGCTTCACCAGACGGTTCTGGCCGCCCTCAAAGGTGCGGTAGGGGCCGGGGCCGCGGCGGGCCTTCTGGCCCATCATGCCCTTGCCCGAGGTCTTGCCCTTGCCGGAGCCGTGGCCGCGACCGACACGCTTGGTCTTGCGGTGCGAGCCCTCGGCGGGCCTCAGGTCGTGGAGCTTCATGCCGTCACCTCGTCGCCGACTTCCTCGACCTCAACCAGGTGCTTGACCTTAAAGATCATGCCCCGCACCGAGGCGTTATCCGGCTTAATCACCGAATGGCCAAGCTTCAGCAGGCCCAGCGACCTGACGGTCTCCTTCTGGTCCTTGGCGTAGCCGATGATGCTCTTCTTATAGGTAATGCGCAGCTTGCTCATGGCTGGGCCTCCTCACCGGCCGGCTCGCGGCGAGCGCGGCGAGCGCTCAGCTCCTGTGGGGTCATGTCGCGCCGGCGGGCCATCTCGCCCAGCGAGCTCAGCTCGCTAAGGGCCTGGAAGGCCGCCTTGACCACATTGACCGGGTTGTTGCTACCATAGACCTTGGACAGAATATCCTTGATCCCGGCGGCCTCGACCACAGGGCGGACACCGCGGCCGGCGATCACGCCAGTGCCGGGGGCGGCAGGGCGGATCATCACCTTGGTAGCGGCGAACTTGGTCACCACATCGTGGGGCACCGTGGTGCCCACGAGCGGGATGCGGATCAGGTTGCGCTTGGCGGCCTCGGTGCCCTTGCGGATCGCCTCGGGGACCTCGGCGGCCTTGCCCATACCGACGCCCACGTGGCCCTTGCCATCGCCGACCACCACCACGGTGCTGAAGCTAAAGCGGCGGCCGCCCTTCACCACCTTGGAGACGCGGTTAATCTGGACCACGCGCTCCTCAAGCTCCAGCGCGTCGGCGTTAATGCGTTCTCGCTTCACGTTGCCTCCGAAAGGGGCCCACTGGGCCTAGAAGTTCAGGCCGGCCTCGCGCGCGGCCTCGGCCAGCGCCGTCACCCGCCCGTGGTTTTTAAAGCCGCCACGGTCAAACACGACCTTGGACACCCCGGCGGCCAGGGCCCGCTCGGCGACCAGCCGGCCGACGATCGCGGCCTGCTCGGTCTTCGTCTTCGCATCGTCCTCGGCGCTCCAGCCCTTCTCATTGGTCGAGGCCGCCGCCAGGGTATTACCCTTGACGTCGTCGATGACCTGGGCATAGATATGCACATTGCTGCGGAAGATATTCAGCCGCGGCCGCTCGACGCTGCCGCTCACGCGCTTGCGCAGGCGAAAGTGGCGCCGGACGCGTAGCTCGCGGGGAGATCGCCTACCCATTGTCTATATCCTCACTGTCGCGATAGAGATTTTATCCCCTACCGCCAGAAATGAACGCTCGCCAACCCGAGGGGGGGACAAAGCGTGCCTCGCCCCTACTTCGCCTTACCGGCCTTACCGGCCTTGCGGCGGATCTTCTCCTCGGCGTACTTGACACCCTTGCCCTTGTAGGGCTCGGGTGGCCGTAGCCCGCGGAGCTTGGCCGCCTCTTCGCCGACCACCTGCTTATCGATCCCGCGCACAAAGAGGGCCAGGGGATCGTTGGCGCTCTTGCGCTCACCGACGATATACTGGACATCCTGCGGCGGCTCGACTCGCACCGGATGCGAGAAGCCCAGGCTAAGCACCAGGGTCTTCCCCTCAAGGACGGCGCGATAGCCGACGCCATTGATCTCGAGGGCCCGCTGCCAGCCGTCGGTGACCCCAACCACCATGTTGCTGATCAGAGTCCGCGTCAGGCCGTGGAGGGCCTTATGCAGCTTGCCGTCCGAGGGCCGGTCCACGGTGAGCGTGCCGTTCTCCTGCGCGATCACCATATCGGGGTGGAGCTGCTGGATCAGGGTGCCCTTAGGCCCCTTGACGGTAACCAGGTTCCCGTCGGCCACCTTCACGTCCACGCCCTTCGGAAGGGTGATGGGCTTTTTACCAATACGCGACATTGCAGCCTCCCTGTGCCCTACCAGACATAGCAGAGCACCTCGCCGCCCACGTGCTCGCGCCAGGCGTCATGCCCGGCCAGCACGCCCTTGGGCGTCGAGAGGATGCTCAGCCCCAGGCCGCCGCGCACGCGGGGAATCTCATCCCGACCGCTGTAGATGCGCAGACCCGGCTTGCTGACGCGACGCAGGCCCGTTATGGCCGGCCGCCTATCCGACATATACTTGAGCGTGATCGAGATGGTGTTAAAGGGCTTCCCCTCAACCACGCTGTATTCCTTGATGAACCCCTCGCGCTTGAGAATTTCCGCGATCGCCAGCTTCATTTTCGACGCAGGAATGTCTACGACAGTTTTCCGCGCCATGCAGGCGTTACGGATGCGCGTCAGCATATCGCCGATGGGATCATTAACGCTCACGAGAGCCTCCTCACACCTCGGGTGCCGGCCGTGGGCCGGGCCAATGCGCCATGTGCCTGTTCGACCGTAAGTACTACCAGCTGGACTTCACCACACCCGGGATGAGGCCCTTCAGGGCGTTCTCACGAAAGCAGATGCGGCACATGCCGAACTTGCGCATATAGGCCCGCGAGCGGCCACAAGTCTTGCAGCGGTTATACTCGCGCACCTTGAACTTCTGCGGGCGGCTCGCCCTCACGATCCACGACGTCTTCGCCAAGGTAGTTCCTCCTAAAGTGTTGGGCTGGTGAGCCTGTGCTCCTGGCCCAGACTAATCCCTAAAGGGCATCCCGAGGCGCTTGAGCAAGGCGTACGCCTGCGCGTCGTCGGTCGCAGTCGTCACGATCACGACCTCGAGACCCCGGAGCTTATCAATCTTGTCGTAGTCGATGTCGGGGAAGACAATCTGCTCGCGCAGGCCAAGGCTATAGTTGCCGCGGCCATCGAACGAGCGCCGGCTGACCCCGCGAAAGTCGCGGATGCGGGGCAGCGCCAGATGCACGAGCCGATCATAGAAGTCGTACATCCGCTCGCTGCGCAGCGTGACCATCACGCCGATGGGCATCCCCTCGCGCAGCTTAAAGGACGCGATCGACTTACGGGCCTTGGTGATCACCGGCTTCTGGCCGGTGATGGTCGTGATATCGCCCACCGCCGCATCCAGGGCCTTCGAGTTCTGCACGGCCTCGCCGACGCCCACGTTGACCACGATCTTCGTCAGGCGGGGCACCTGCATGATCGACGTGAACTTGAACTCCTGCATCAGGGCAGGGACGATTTCCTTCTGGAACTTTTCGCGCAGACGGACTGGCATAGTTCTTCTCCAGGGGCTTGGCGACGCTCAACGTGCGGTCGCCGGCCCTGAGGGCATGGCCTACTTATCGATAGTCGCGTCGCAGGCCTTGCAGAAGCGGACCTTGCGCGGGCGACCCTTATGGTCGGTCTCTTCCAGGAAGCGGTGGCCCGTGCGCGAGGCATGGCCGCAGCTGGGGCAGATCAGCATCACGTTCGAGACGTCGAGGGGCGCCTCGATGTCGATGATCCCGCCGGGCTTACCGGGGCCGCGAGGCTTCATATGGCGCTTGGCGATATTGAGCCCCTCGACAACCACGCGGCCCACCTCAGGGATCGCCCGCTTGATCTTGCCGCGCCGCCCCTTATCCTTCCCGGCGATGACGAGGACTTCGTCACCAGTCTTGACGTGCATAGGAAACCTACTGTTACTCGCCCGGCCCGCTTCCGGGCCGGAGGCCTGTACTACAGCACCTCGGGCGCCAGGGATACAATGCGCATGAACTGCTTCTCGCGCAGCTCGCGGGCGACCGGGCCGAAGATACGGGTGCCGCGCGGATTGTTCTCTTTGCCGATGATCACGGCGGCATTGTCGTCAAAGCGGATGTGCGACCCATCGGGCCGACCATACTCTTTGGCAGTCCGGATGATCACCGCGCGCACGACCTCGCCCTTCTTCACGGCGCCGCCGGGGGTGGCCTGCTTCACGCTGGCGACGATCACGTCGCCGACACGACCATAGCGCACCACCGAGCCGCCCAGGACGCGGATGCACATGATCTCTTTGGCGCCGGTGTTGTCGGCGACCTTCAGACGGGTCTGAGGCTGGATCATTGCCGTTACTCCTCGCCGCGCTGCACGATCTCGACGACACGCCAGCGCTTGGTGCGGCTCAGGGGGCGCGTCTCCTCGATGCGCACCACATCGCCCACCTTGCAGGTGTTCTCCTCGTCGTGGGCGTGAAACTTGCTCGTCTTGCGGATAATCTTCCGGTAGAGCGGGTGCGGCTTCAGGTAGTCCACCGCCACCACCACCGTCTTCGCCATCTTATCGCTGACCACGCGCCCGACCTTCTGGGTCTTGCGGGCGGTGCTCTGCTGATTGATCTCACTCATAGTGCTACTCCTGCCCCAGCTCGCGCTCGCGCAGGATGGTCTTGATCCGCGCGATCTCTTTTTTCACCTGGCGCGGGCGGGCGGTGTTGGTTAGGCGCCCGGTGACCTTCTGAAAGCGCAGGTTGAACAGCTCCTCGTAGTAGCCCTTGAGCTGATCGCGCAGCTTCGCCTCGTCAAGGCTCCGCAGCTCACTCGCTGTCGCCACTGCTCACCTCCGGCTCAACATCATCGCGCCCAATGATCTTGCATCTAATCGGCAGCTTCTGCGCCGCGCGCTTCAGCGCCTCGACGGCGATGTCCTCTTTTACGCCGCCCAGCTCGAACAGCACGCGGCCGGGCTTAATCACGGCCACCCAGTGATCGACGCTGCCCTTGCCGCCGCCCATGCGCGTCTCGGCGGGCTTCTGGGTCACTGGCTTGTCGGGGAAGATCCGGATCCAGACCTTCCCGCCGCGCTTGATGTAGCCGGTGATCGTGCGGCGGGCGGCCTCGATCTGGCGGCTCGTGATCCAGACCGGCTCGAGGGCCATCAGGCCGTAGTCGCCGAAGGCCACGCTGTTGCCACGGTATGCAAGACCCTCGCTGCGGCCCTTCTGCATCTTGCGATACTTAGTGCGCTTAGGCAGAAGCATTGTCGCCCCTCCTCGGCCGGCGCTCGCCACGCTCGCTGCGCTCGCTGCGCTCGGGGCTGCTCACCTGCTGCTCGACCTGCGCCTTCCCGATCTGGTCTGGGAAGACCTCGCCCTTATAGATCCAGACCTTGACCCCGATCCGCCCATAGGTGGTGTGGGCATGGACGGTGGCGTAGTCGATATCGGCGCGCAGCGTATGGCGGGGGACGCGGCCCTCGCTCTCGCTCTGGATGCGCGACATCTCAGCGCCGCCGAGGCGGCCCGAGCACTTGATGCGCACGCCCTGGGCGCCCAGACGCATCGCGCGCTGGACAGCCTGCTTCATCGCGCGCTTGTAGCTGACGCGCTTATTGATCTGCTCGCCGATGCTCTCGGCGACCAGCTGGGCATCGAGCTCGGGCTGGTGGATCTCCTGAATGTTCAGCTTGATCTTCTTGCCCGTACGCTTCTCGAGCGAGTTCTTGAGCAGGTCGACGTTCGCGCCGCGCTTGCCGATCACGATGCCCGGCTTGGCGGTGTAGACCGTCACCTCGACCTTGTTGGCCGAGCGCTCGATCTCGATCCGCGACACGCCCGCATTGGCCAGCTCCTTGGCGATGAGCTTGCGCAGGGCAAGATCCTCGTGGAGCTGAGTGGTGTAGACATCCCGCTCGGCAAACCACTTCGACTGCCAGTCTTTGATGTAGCCGAGGCGAAAGCCGATTGGATGAACTTTGCGTCCCAAGTGTGCCTCCTACTGCTGGCAGCCTAGTAGTCAGATCCGTCGTCGACAATCACCGTGATATGGGTTGTCGGCTTACGGATCTTATTAGCCATACCGCGGGCCCGCGGCATAAAGCGCTTCAGAACGGGGCCCTGGTCGGCGAAGATGCGCTTGACCACCAGAGCCTCGGGGTCAAGGTCGAAGTTATGCTCAGCATTTGCCGCCGCCGACTTGATCGTGCGTGACACCTCACGGGCTGCCTTCTGGGGCATGTAGTTCAGGGTGGACAGGGCCTTTCCGACCGGCATCCCCCGCACGACATCCATCACCAGACGAACCTTGAGCGGCGAGATGCGCACACCGCGAGTTATAGCTTTGACTTCCATCGTTTTACTCGTTTGCGCTCCAGGCGCAGCCGGCAGGTGCGGCGCGCATAGCAAACCCGACCATTGTAACACACATCACGAGATGCGCGCGCGACCTGGTGGGCCGCACCGGACCTGACACCCGGCGCGTCGCTACTTCATCTTGCCGCGCTTGTCGGCCTTCTTACCACCATGGCCGCGGAACAGCCGGGTGGGCGCGAACTCGCCGAGCTTGTGGCCGACCATGTTCTCGGTGATATACACCGGCACGTGGCGACGGCCATCGTGGACGGCGATGGTGTGGCCGATCATCTGCGGGAACACGGTCGAGTCACGCGACCACGTTCGCAGCACCCGCTTCTCGCTCGCGCGGTTCATATCCTCCACGCGCTCGAGCAGCTTGATGTCGACATACGGCCCTTTCTTTGACGAACGGGACATCGCAAGTGCCTCCTGAGGGCTACGGCCTTTAGGCGATAGGCAATATCCCTGGGGGATCTACTACCTATCGCCGAGGACCCTTCAGTTGTCGGGGAGCGGCGTGATGCCCCTTACGGCTTCCGCCGGCGCACGATAAAGCGATCGGTGCGCTTGTTGTTGCGGGTCTTCACGCCACGGGCGGGCTTGCCCCACTTGGTCTTGGGGGTGCTCATACCGCGGGGCGCACGTCCCTCGCCGCCACCATGAGGGTGATCGCGGGGGTTCATCACCGTACCGCGCACCGTTGGCCGCCGGCCAAGCCAGCGCGAGCGACCGGCCTTACCGATGCGCACGTTCTGGTGGTCAACATTGCCGACCTGGCCGATAGTGGCCATGCAGCGCACGTGGATCTGGCGCATCTCGCCCGAGGGCATGCGCACCGTGGCGTAGTCGCCCTCTTTGGCCATAAGCTGGGCCGAGGTGCCGGCGCTACGGACAAGCACGCCGCCGCGACCGATCTCAAGCTCGAGATTATGGATCTGCGAGCCGAGCGGGATGGCGCTCAGGGGCAGGGCGTTGCCGACTCGGATGTCGGCGTCGGGGCCATTGCTGATGGTGTCGCCGACCTTCAGGCCCACCGGTGCGATGATATAGCGCTTCTCGCCATCGGCATAGGCGACCAGGGCGATGCGGGCGGTCCGGTTCGGGTCGTACTCGAGAGCCTGCACCTTGCCCAGGACACCAATCTTGTTGCGCTTGAAGTCGATGATGCGGTAGAAGCGCTTGTGGCCGCCGCCACGGTGGCGCGTTGTGATCCGACCCTGGTTGTTGCGACCAGCCTGCTTGCGCAGGGGCTCGATCAGCCTCGACTCTGGCCGCTTCTTGGTCAGATCCTCGAAAGTCGAGACCGACATGTTGCGGCGGCCCGCCGAGGTCGGCTTGTACTTACGGACACCCATAGTGCTACCTCAGCTCTCGAAGATCTCGATCCGGTCGCCCGGGACGAGGGTGACGATAGCCTTCTTCCACTCGCGGGTGTAGCCCACCTCGCGGCCGCGGCGCTTGAGTTTGCCGCGCACATTCATCGTATGGACCTTAGCGACCGTGACGTTGAAGATCGTCTCGACGGCCTTCTTGATCTCGGGCTTCGACGAGTCGCGGAGCACCTCGAAAGAATACTTGTTGAAGACCATCAGGCTCGTATTCTTCTCGGTGATCAGCGGGCGGATGATGATCTCATGCGGCGTAGGCATAGGGGCTACTCCTCCTCGCTCGCCGCCGCCGCCGCGCCGGCGCCCTTCCCAAGGATGCCTTCGATCACCGCGATCGAGGCCTGGGGCAGGATGATATGGTCGAACTGCAGCAGATCGCGCACGTTCAGGTAGCTGGCGAGCAGCGTCTTGACGTTCGGCAGGTTGTTGGCCGAGTGCCGAACGATCTGGTTCTGCTCACTCTTGCTGTCCACGACGATCAGCGTCTTGCCGTCACACCCGTGAGCCTTGAGGAAAGCCACCGCGTCTTTGGTGCGAGGCTTCTCGAAGGCCAGGCTGTCGACAAAGCGGATCGCCGCGGCGGCGTACTTGGCCGAGAGGGCCGAGCGCACAGCCAGGCGGCGCATCTTGCGCGGCATACTGACCCGATACGACCGCGGGTGGGGGCCGTGGGCCACGCCGCCGCCCGTGTGATGCGGCGCCCGGATTGTGCCCTGACGGGCCCGGCCGGTGCCCTTCTGACGGTAGAGCTTGCGCGTGCTACCCTTCACCTCGCCGCGGCCCCTGGTGTTATGGGTGCCGAGGCGCTTATTGGCGGCCTGCATCACCACATACTGGTGCATCAGGGGCACGTTCGGCGTCACACCGAAGATATAGTCGTCGAGCTCGATCATGCCGACCTGCTCGCCGCTCTGGTTATATAGTGTCGCCTGCATCTCTTTTCCCCCTTAGCCCTTCACCGCCCGGCGGATCTGGAGCAGGCCGTTGCGGGCGCCGGGGACGGAGCCCTTGACCAGAATCAGGTTCTTGTCGGTCAGCACCTCGACGACCTCGAGATTCTGCACCGTCACGCGCTTGCCGCCCATGCGACCGGCCATCTTCTGGCCCTTCCACACGCGGCCCGGAGTGGTGCCGGCGCCGATCGAGCCCGCGGCACGATGACGGTCGCTCTGCCCGTGGGTCTTGGGGCCGCCGCGGAAATGGTGGCGCTTAACCACGCCCGCGAAGCCGCGGCCCTTCGAGTTGCCCGAGATATCCACCTTCTGGCCCGCCTGGAACAGATCGGCGCTGATAACGTCGCCGACGCTGTGCTCCTGGGGATTGTCAGCGCTGAACTCGCGCAGGACCCGCACGAGCGTGCCAGCACCCTTCAGGTGGCCCTGCTGGGGCTTCGTTAGCTTGCGGGCCGCGACCTGCTCGTAGCCGATCTGCACCGCGCTGTAGCCGTCGCGCTCGACGACGCGCACCTGGGTGACTACGCAAGGCCCGGCGCTAATCACCGTTACGGGGACGACCTCACCTTTCTCGGTGAAGACCTGCATCATCCCCAGCTTACGACCCAACATTCCATGAACCATTACTGCTACCTCCGCAGCATGCGTCTCTGCGCAGCGGCTGCCTCTTTAAACTGGCTTCCTTGCGCTCTTGAGGTGATCTGAGAGAGCCTATCGGTCCGGTTTTCGCGGGGCTCTCACCAGCGTTGAACTCTATTACAGCTTAATCTCGATATCCACGCCTGCCGGCAAGTTCAGCTTCATCAGGGCATTGATCGTCTGCTGGCTCGGATCAAGAACGTCTATCAGACGCTTATGGGTCCTGATCTCGAACTGCTCCTGCGAGTCTTTGTCGATGAATGGCGAACGGATCACACTGTACTTCTCGATCTTGGTGGGCAACGGCACCGGCCCAGCGACCAGAGCGCCAGTCCGCTCGGCGGCCTCGACGATCTGGCGCGCCGACTGGTCCAGGATCTTGTGGTCATACGCCTTCAGGCGAATGCGCACCTTCTGTTTGGCCATAATGTTCCTCTATCACGGTACAGTGGGGCGGAGAGCATCCCCCGCCCCACTGAAAAACCAGCTACTCCTGGATCTTGGTGACGACGCCGGAGCCGACGGTGCGGCCGCCCTCGCGGATGGCAAAGCGCAGGCCCTCCTCGATCGCCACTGGCACGATCAGCTCT
>JAAXUL010000392.1 GCA_013336035.1 Chloroflexales bacterium | reverse complement strand
GTCTTCGCGGCGGTCGAGAGCGGGAAGCGGATCCACGTCTTCGCCGACGAGACCCGGCCGTTGCTCCAGGGAGCGAGGCTGAACGCCTGGGAGTGCGTGGAGCGCGGGATCCCCGTGAGCGTCCTGTGCGACGGCGCGTCCGCCTCGCTGCGAGCATGTAGGACACCAGACACATTGCCGAGGCCAGCTGCCACGAGGGGCGCGGCTCAAGGGCGAGCAGCCCGGGGCGCCCCAGGGCGAAACCTACGACCGGCATGAGCAGGGCCGCGACCGCCTGCAGATTGCGGCCGGCCGTCGCCAGGTCGGGCTTGCGGGCCATCCAGGCGCCGCCGGCCCAGATCGCGCCTGTGGTGCCGGCAAGGATGGCGAACTGCACGACCGGCGGCAGGCTCGACCAGTTGAAGATTACCAGGGTCAGGCTCGACATAAGCAGCAGGAAAGTGCCGAGGAAGAGCAGGGTGCGGCGCGTGCCCAGGGCCAGCAGCGCCGCGCCCAGCGAGGGCCGGGCGACCCGCGGCGCGGCGGGCGGGGCGGGCGCAAGCGACGGGCCGCTCGGCGTATTGGCTGGCGCTGCGAGTGTCGCGGGTCGATCTGCTGCTGGCGCCGGGGCCGTCGCGGGCCGATCCGGCGCTGGCGCCGGGATTTCCACCGGCATAGCGGCAGCCGGGGCCTGCCTTAGCGGGGCGACCACTGGCGCTACGGTCGGCGCAGCGCTGGGCTGGAGGCTCACGGGCGCCGCATTGACCCCCGCGGCGCTAGCCTTTGCCTCCCACTCCAGGGCGATCAGGTCGCGCACCTGGGCGGCGACCTCGGGCGCGAGGAGACCCTCTGCCGCCCAGCGGGCCACGAGCCGATCGAGGGTGACGAACTCGCGCAGAGCGGCTGGCGCCGGCAACGGCGGCGCCGAGACGTCGCCAGCAAGATGGGGCGCGCGGCCCCGCCTGAACAGCCAGACGACGCCCGCCGCGAGCGCGACGAGACCAGCTACGCAGAGCAGGTAAAAGATGAGATATTCCATAACGGCCCCCGGCGCGATGCGGCTATGAGAGAAAACTTCTCACCCTGACTCTAGCGCTCGGGGGCGCGCGGCGGGGTAACCATTAGGTGAAAGTGATGGTACCCTGAACACTACCTGATAATGAGGAGGGCTCAGATGGCCAATCACGATATTCGCCCGATCCTGGCCTCGGAGACACGCCCGCTGCGCCAGGCCATTCTGCGGCCGCACCAGCGGGCCGACGAGCTTGTCTATCGTGGCGACGACGACGCTGACACCTTGCACGCCGGAGCGTTCCACCAGGGCCTGCTCGTGGGCGTCGCGACAGTCTCGTGCAACCCCTGCCCCCGGGCCGACTTCCCCCTACCCTGGCAGCTGGAGGGGATGGCGACCACGCCCGAGGTGCGGGGGCTGGGCTACGGGCGCGCTCTGATCGCGGCATGCCTGGCCCACATCGCGGCCCACGGCGGCGCGACCATCTGGTGCAATGGGCGCACATCGGCGGCCGGGTTCTACACGACCCTGGGCTTCCAGCCCGTCGGCGCCGAGTTCACAACCCAGACCGGCCCGCACTATGTCTTCTGGAGGGCCGTAGACCGTTAGGATCGTGGATTTTATGATGTCAACGGCGGTGCCGCCAAGCTGCCGCAGACCACGCCTCATCGGAGAGGGAAGCTTCTGCGCGGTGTAGGATATTTCTGCGCGGCGCCAGAAGCTTGATCCTTAGTGCTGAGCGCACCAGAGCGGGCGCCCGCTGTCCGTAGACCATGCGCGGGCCTCGCGCAGCAGGGCGGCCCGCTCGGCGGGCGGCGCGGCGGGGTCCAGGCGCAGCCAGATCCCGCCTTCGGCGGCCCGCCAGGCCCCCAGGGGCAGCGCCTCGCCGGCCGGCGCGTCGTAGCGCCAGATGATCTGGGCCACGCCGGCGTAGGCCTCGGGGTCAGCCTGGGCGACCCAGGGAAGCACAAGGAAGAGCCGCGGGCTAACCCGGCCGTGGGGCGGATCGGGCGACGGTGCGCTGTGCACCGCGACCCGGTCGAGGTAGCCCGGCGTAAACGGCAGCCCCTTGCGCCAGGCCCGCAGCGCCGCCGGTCCGGGCGGGGCCTCACCGGCCACAAGGTAGAGGTCGAAGATCGTCGTCGGGTTGGCCTCGATCCACCCCGCCAGCAGCGGCGTGAAGGGGGCGAGCAGATCCGCCGGGATCACGACATCGACGTGGGCGCTCAGCCGGGCCGCTTTCCCGCGCAGCGCGTGAGAATCCGGATGGGGCGCTCCCTCACCGCCCGCATAATCTTCGTGGCGCGGCCAGGCTACTCGCTCCACCAGGCCCTCTGGACTGCGCTCATTGTCGAGGGCGTCGCGCCGGGGCGAGGGCAGCCCCTCGACGGCGTCGGGGTCCAGGCCGGCGGCCAGCTTGAGCTCGTAGCGCAGCCGGCGCAGGTCGTCGTAGCCCAGCCGATCGGTGGCGAGGACATAGTAGGGTGGGCGATCCTGGTAGATCAGCCCGTGCTGGCGCGCCTCGCGACGCACGGCGGTGCCGGGGAGCACCTGCAAGGTGAAGATGTCGTAGGCGCCCAGGCCCTCGCGCTCGAGAAAGCGCAGCGTCTCGGCGACACCATCGGCGTCGTCGGCGGGCAGGCCGAGGATGACATCGAGCAGCACGGTGATTTTGCGCGCGTAGAGCCGGCGTGTGCCGGCGGCCCACTTCGCCAGGTCGGTGCGGCGCTGGGCGGCCCGCAGCGCGGCGGGGTTGGACGTCTGGAGGCCCACCTCGACCACGCGCACATTGGCGGTGTCGAGGGCGGCGACCACCTCGTCGGTCAGGTGCTCGCCCCGCAGCTCGGCGTAGAAGGTGAGGCGCCGGTCGGCGTTCAGCTCGGCCAGGGCCCGCATCAGTGGCCAGAAGATCGGCACCAGGTTCAGGTTGGCCTCGACAAAGTGAACCCGCCGCGCGCCATGCTCGCGGCCCCAGGCAACCTCGGCCAGCACGCGCTCGAGGCCAAAGTAGCGGCTGCCCAGCCTCGGGCCCATATTGCGGCCGTACAGGCAGAAGCCGCAGCTGTAGGGGCACCAGCGCGACACCTCGACCATCAGCATGCCCTCGGGCGGAAGCGCGAGGTGACCGGCCAGATAGGGCGAGGGGATGCCGCTCAGATCATCTAGCGCTGTGCGCCCTGGGCCAAAGATGACCTGGCCGTCAGCGGATCTAACGGCGACGCCAGGGATGGACGATAGCCGACCGCTGATCGCTGACCACTGAGCGTTGGAGGGCGAAGGCTGCTCCTTACCCAGCAGCTCGATCAGCGCGGCGAAGGTCTGCTCGCCCTCGCCGATCACCGCCACATCGAGGGCGGGGTGCTCGAGCAGCCAGGGGTTATCGGGCTGCACCTCGGGGCCGCCGGCGACGACGACGAGGCCGGGCAGGCGGGCCCTGGCCCGGTGGGCGACCGCGAGGCTGCGCTCGCTGTTCCAGGTATAGAGGCTCAGGCCGAGCAGGCCGGGGCGACGGGCGACGATAGCCTCGACAAGGGCCGCATCGCCGGCGCTGTCGGCCAGCCCGCGCGGCAGGATCTCGATCTGGGCACAGGCCCCAAGGCCGCGGGCCTCGGCATAGGCCTTAATGTAGCCGGCCGCCAGGGGCGTGTTGAGGGCCGGGCTGCTAGGAACGGGGAGCTGGGCAAGCAGCACGCGGAGCTTCGGGACAGGCATGGCACTTCCGATCCTGGTCTGCGCTACAGGAATGGTACTATACAACGAAGCGCCTGGCCAGATAGGGTGGCGCGGCGGACAGAGCCGGGCGCTCTGAGGCGTCCAGTGGCCTTTGTGATGCCAGGAACAAATGGTGGGGCGACCTGGCGTGGTACAATATGGGCCAGTGACCGGCCCGTGGCACATACGCGGCACTAGTCGATGCAGACCAATAACTAGCACCAAAGAAGATTGGCTATGAGCGATTGGAACCAGTTTTACGGTCCGAACGCCGGCTACCTGATGGAGCTCTACGAGCTGTACCTTGCCGACCCGCAGGCGGTGGACGAGGCCAGCCGGGCCTTCTTCGCCCAGTGGCAGCCCCCGCAGGAGGGCGTCGCCACGGACGGCGGCCAGCAGCCTCTTGATGTCACGCGGGTGGTTGGCGCGGCTCGCCTGATCCGCTACCTGCGCGAGCTGGGCCACCTGGCGGCGCGCATCGACCCGCTGGGCAGCGACCCGCCCGGCGACCCTGGGCTCGAGCTGGCCTCGCACGGCGTCACCCAGGCCGACCTGGCGACCCTGCCGGCCCACATCATCCGCGGCCCGCTGGCGAGCCAGGTGCGCAACGCCGCCGAGGGCGTCGAGCGGCTGCGCCAGATCTACTCGGGGCCGATCGGCTATGAGACCGACCAGATCCAGAACTACGATGAGCGGAACTGGATCCGCGAGGCCGCCGAGAGCCGCTGCTTCTTCACGAGCTTCGACCCCGAGCGGCAGCGCGAGCTGCTCGACCGCCTGACCGAGGTCGAGAGCTTCGAGCGCTTCTTGCACAAGACCTTCCCGGGCCAGAAGCGCTTCTCGATCGAGGGCACCGATATGCTGGTGCCCGTGATCGACGCGATCATCCGCAATGCGGCGGCGTCCGGCACCCGAGAGGTCGTGATCGGCATGGCCCACCGCGGCCGCCTGAATGTGCTGGCCCACATCCTTGGCAAGCCCTACTCGTCGATCCTCACCGAGTTCATCACCCCCGACTACACTAAAGACACCTACCTGGGCTGGACGGGCGACGTGAAGTACCACCTGGGCGCTCGCAAGGCCTACCGCGAGAGCGGCGTGAAGGAGATGCCAATCACGCTGGCGCCCAACCCCAGCCACCTCGAGTATGTGAACCCGGTGATCGTCGGCCGGGCCCGCGCCGCCCAGGAGAAGCGCACCCGCCCTGGCTACCCCCAGGAGGACGAGAAAGAGTCGCTGGCGATCCTCATCCACGGCGACGCGGCCTTCCCCGGCCAGGGCATCGTGGCCGAGACTCTGAACATGTCGCAGCTGGTCGGCTACCATATCGGCGGCACGATCCATATCATCCTCAACAACCAGATCGGCTTCACCACCAACTACGAAGACTCGCGCTCGACCCTGTACGCCTCGGACCTGGCCCGCGGCTTCGAGATGCCTGTAGCTCACGTGAGCGCCGACGAGCCAGAGTCGTGCATCGCCGTGGCCCGCATGGCCTGGGCCTACCGCGAGAAGTTCCAGAAGGACTTCCTGATCGACCTGGTGGGCTACCGCCGCTGGGGCCATAACGAGGGCGACGAGCCCGAGTTTACCCAGCCGCGTATGTACGAGAAGATCCGCAACCACCCGACGGTGCGCGAGCTGTGGGCCCGCGAGCTCGAGCGCCGCGGCATTATCACCCGCGAGGAGGCCCAGGGCCGGGTCGAGGCGGTGATGCAGAAGCTCCAGCAGGCCTTTGATACGGTGCGCGAGCGCCAGCGCCTGGCCGCCGAGGCGCCCCCCCCTGCGCCGCAGAAGCCGCTCGAGAACCCGATGCGGGCCCAGGTCTACGCCAAGCCGATCAGCGCCCAGAAGCTGGTCGAGCTGAATGAGGCCCTGCTCGACCGCCCCGAGGAGTTCATCGGCCACCCGAAGCTGGAGCGCATGCTGCAGCGGCGCCGCCAGAGCATCCACGACGCGGGCGGGATCGAGTGGTCGCACGCCGAGTCGCTGGCCTTCGCGGCGATCCTGGCCGACGGCACGCCGATCAGGATGAGCGGCCAGGACAGCGAGCGCGGCACCTTCAGCCAGCGCCACCTGGTGCTGCACGATAGCATGACCGGCGAGCGCTACATCCCGCTGCACAATATCCCCCAGGCCCGGGCGGCCTTCGCCGTGTACAACAGCCCCCTCTCCGAGGCGGCGGTGCTGGCCTTCGAGTATGGCTACAGCACCCACGCCCCGGGCACGATGGTGCTGTGGGAGGCCCAGTTCGGCGACTTCGCCAACGGGGGCCAGGTGATCATCGACCAGTTTATCGTCTCGGGCCGCTCGAAGTGGGCGGTCGACCCCGCCCTGGTGCTGCTGCTGCCCCACGGCCACGAGGGCCAGGGCCCCGAGCACTCGTCGGCGCGCCTCGAGCGCTTCCTGCAGCTGTGCGCGACCGACAACATCCGCGTGGCCAACCCGACCACCGCGGCCCAGTACTTCCACCTGCTGCGCTACCAGGCCGCCTCGCTCTCGCTGCATCCGCGCCCGCTGGTGGTGATGACGCCCAAGAGCCTGCTGCGCAACCCGCGGGCCTCGTCCTCGCTGGCCGACCTGGCCGAGGGGCCGTTCAAGCCGGTGCTGGGCCTGGGCGCCGCTGGCCCTAGCCCCGATGAGGTCACGCGCCTGGTGCTCTGCAGCGGCAAGGTCGCCATCGACCTGCTCGCCGCGGGCGAGCTCGAGAAGGCCGGCGCCAGTGTGGACATGCTGCGGCTCGAGATGCTCTACCCATTCCCGGAAGAGGATCTGCTGTTCGCCCTCGCCCGCTACCCGCAGCTCCAGGAGGTGGTCTGGCTGCAAGAGGAGCCGCAGAACATGGGCGCGTGGAGCTATGTCGCGCCGCGGCTGCGGGCTCTGCTCGACCCGGCCACCCCGCTGACCTATGTGGGCCGCGCCGAGTCGGCCTCGCCGGCCGAGGGCGTGAACAGCCTGCACGTCGCGACGCAGACCCGCATCCTGCGCGAGGCGGTGCAGGGCGCGCCTGTGGTGGCCACACCTGTAAAGTAAGGGCGCCTCGTAGGGGGGCTCTACGGGGCGCCCCTGCTATATATCTGGAGCGATCCGATGGCCTATGAGATCAAAGTGCCCGCCCTCGGCGAGTCGATCGTCGAGGCGACGGTGGCGCGCTGGCTGAAGCGCGAGGGCGAGGCGGTTGCCGCGGGTGAGCCGGTGGTCGAGCTCGAGACGGATAAGGTCAATCTGGAGGTGGCCTCGGACCACGCGGGCGTGGTGGGCGCGATCATAAAGGGCGAGGGCGCCGCGGTGGGCATCGGCGATGTGCTGGGCACCATCGTGGCTGGGGCGGGGGCAGCGGCAGCCCCGCCATCCCCCGCGCAGGCAGAGGCTCCGGCGGCCCCCGCGCCGGCCCCCGCGCCGGCCCCCGCCTCCCCGGACAATGGCGCCACCGCCCCCACAGCTACGCCCACCGCCCACAATGTGGCCGCCGAGCACGGCGTGGACCTGCGGGGTATGAGCGGCAGCGGCCCAGGCGGGCGGATCACCAAAGGCGATGTGCTGCGCACGGTCGGCGCGCCAGC
>JAAXUL010001192.1 GCA_013336035.1 Chloroflexales bacterium | reverse complement strand
CACTTCCACGAAAGCAGCTTCATGCGCAGCGGGTCGTGGGCGACCACCCTGGATGAACCCTGCAGAACCACCGCTTTGAGCTTCTTGGAACCCATCACCGCTCCCAGGCCAGAACGGGCAGCCAAGCGTCCCCGATCATTGACAATCCCCGAGATCAGCGAGAGGTTTTCACCCGCCTGACCGATGGCCTGCTCATCGACGCCAACGAGGCCTTCGCGCACCTGATGGGCTACCCGCGGGCGCAGGTTCTGGGCCACACGACGCTTGAGCTCCAGCTGTGGGCAGACCCGGTCGTGCGCGACCAGCTCATCACCCTGCTGCGCAGGGAGGGCCGCATCACCAGCCGCGAGCTGGCCTTTCGCCACGCGTCCGGAGCGCTGGGCACTGCCCTCGTCGCCGCTGAGCTGGTCACGGTCGGCGCAGAGCCGTATATGCTCGCTCTGCTCAACGACATCACGGCCCAGAAGCAGGCCGAGGCGGCCCTGCGCGCGAGCGAGGCCCGTTTCCGCACCGTGGTCACCCACGCCCAACCAATCATCTTTATGCTCGACCGCGCCGGCACGTTCCTGCTCTCCGAGGGCAAGATGCTGTCCGCGCTGGGCCTGGCGCCCGGGCAGGTGGTCGGCCAATCGGCCTTCACGCGGTATCAGGACTACCCAGCCATCCTCCACGGCCTGCGCACGGCCCTGGGCGGCGTCCATTACGAGGACACCATCGACGTCGGCGGGGTGATCTTCGACATTTTCTACACGCCCTATCGTGACAGTGCGGGCGCGGTGAGCGGCCTGATCGGCATGGCGGTGGATATCACTGAGCGGCGGCGTGCTGAGGCAGCCCTGCGCGAGCGCGAGAGCCAACTCCGCCTGGCCAACGAAGCCGGCGACATCGGCACCTGGCGCCACGACCTCGCCACGAACCGCATTCGCTTCGATGCGCGCGGCCGCAGCCACTATGGCTTCGAGTGCGACGAGACGACCCTGGAGGCGGTCCTGGCCCGCATCCACCCGGACGACCTGGGGCGGCTCCAGGAGGAGATCGCCGCGACCATCAGCCCCGCCGGCGACGGCGCGTACCGCACCGAATATCGGGTGATCCATCCCGACGGCGCCATCCACTGGCTCGCCGTCCAGACGCGGGTGTACTTCGCGGGCGAGGGCGATGCGCGGCGGCCAGTCCTGGGCTTCGGCACCAGCCAGGACATCACGGCGCGCACCCAGGCCTCAGCCGCTCTCCGCGAGAGTGAGACCCGCTACCGGGCGATGTTTGAGCAGAACGCGGCCATGCAGCTGCTCCTCGACTCGCGTTCGGGCGCGATCATCGACGCCAACCCGGCGGCGGTGCGCTTCTACGGCTACCCGCGCGCGACCTTGCTGACGATGGAGATTGGCGCCCTCAACCTGCTGGCGCCAGCGCAGGTGCGGGCTGAGCTCGACGCGGCCCGTGGCGGGCGGCGCAACCAGTTCCACTTCCAGCACCGGCTCGCCTCCGGCGAGGTCCGTGCCGTGGAGGTCTTCTCCTGCCTGATTGAGGTGGGGGGCACGCAGCTGATCTACGCGATCGTCCATGATGAGACCGAGCGCGTCCGGGCCGAGCAGGCGCTCCAGGCCGAGCGCGCCTCGCTGGCCCAGCACGTGACCGAGCGCACGGCCGAACTGGCGGCCGCGCTGCGGGCCAAAGACGAGTTCCTGGCGAACATGAGCCACGAGCTGCGGACGCCGCTCAACGCCATCCTCGGCCGCGCCGAGCTGCTGCGCGAGGGCATCCACGGGCCGCTGAACGCCCAGCAGGACCAGGATCTGGCCGCGATCGACGAGGCGGGCCTGCATCTGCTGTCCTTGATCAACGATGTGCTCGACCTCGCCAGGATCGAGGCCGGTCGGCTGACCCTCGAACGCGCACCGCTCCAGGTCGCGGACCTCTGCCAGGCCGCGCTGCGCATGGTGGCCCAGGCGGCGGTGCAGCAGCAGCAGCGCCTCCACACGACCATCGACCCACAGGTCGCGATGCTCGACGCCGATGCGCGCCGGCTCAAGCAGATCCTGGTGAACTTGCTGGCCAACGCGGTGAAGTTCACCCCGCCGGGGGGCGAGGTGGGCCTGGAGGTGTGCGGGAACCCGGACGAGCAGACGGTGACCTTCACGGTCTGGGACACGGGCATCGGCATCGCCCCGGAGGACCAGGCGCGGCTGTTCCAGCCCTTTGAGCAGGGCAGCAGCGGCCTGAGCCGACAGTATGGCGGTACTGGCCTGGGCCTGGCGGTCGTCCTGCGCCTGGTTGAGCTGCATGGCGGCAGCGTCGCGCTCGAGAGCAGCCCCGGCGCGGGCAGCCGCTTCCGCGTGACCCTGCCGTGGGTGCCGCCGGCGCAGCTGTCGCCCCTCGACACCCAGATCGTTCAGGCGGCAACAGCCTCAGTGCACGTTGGCACCGGGAGCGAAACGATGAGCACGCAGCCGCTGATCTTGCTGGCCGACGACAGTGCGGCGAACGTCGCCGTGCTGCGCGACTACCTGCGCAGCGTCGGCTATCGGGTGGTCGTCGCGCACGATGGGATGGAGGCGGTCACGCGGGCCCTGGAGCTGCGCCCGGCGCTCATCCTGATGGATATCCAGATGCCGGTGCTCGACGGCCTCGCGGCCATCGGCCAGATCCGGGCCGCCGGGATGACCACCACGCCGATCATCGCCCTGACCGCCCTGGCGATGCCCGGCGATCGTGA
>JAAXUL010000391.1 GCA_013336035.1 Chloroflexales bacterium | reverse complement strand
CACGGGGACGAGCCGCCGCTCACCCCGCTGCCCACGCCCCCGCGCCTGGGCCTGCGGCGGGTTTTCGGCAGCCCTGTCGCCGACCGGACGGTGCTCGTCGCGGTCCTGGGGCGCATGGCCGCGCGGCTGGCGACCGCGCTGGAGCAGCGGGGGGCGCAAGCTCGCGCCCTCGCCCTCCACCTGCACAGCGATGCGGGGGTGGCCGCCGCCGGGCGCGTGCTCGAGCGGCCCGCGTCCCGGGCCGACGCCCTCACCCCGATCGCCGTGGGGCTGCTCGCGGCCGCCGGCCCCCAGGCCGGCGTCGAGCGGCCCGACCTGATCGTCGGCGAGCTCGTCCCGCTGCGCGGCGAGCAGCTCGCCCTCTTCGCGGCCCCCGCCACGGCCCACGACCTGCGCCGGGCCGCCCTGGCCGACCTCGCGGCGCGCCTCGGCCCCGGCCAGCTGCTCCGCCCAGGGCTGGCCGCAGATGAAGCCGCCCTCAGCGAGGAGCGCGGCCAGCTGACGGGGTGGGCCGCGGCATGAGCCACGTCTGGCCCGACGGCCTGCCCCTCGAGGTGGTCTGCGATGAGCTCGGGACGCCGCTGCGGCTCAGGCTGCGGGGGGGCTGGCACCCCGTCGCCGAGGTGGCGACGCGCTGGCGGGTGCGCCGGGGCTGGTTGCGCGGCGGGCGCTGGCGCGAGTACGTCACCGTCGCCACCACGGGCCACCTGCTCCTCACCCTCGCCCGCGAGCTCCCGGCGGGGGCCTGGACGCTGCTGTACCTCCACGACTGAGCGGGGCGGGCGATGGGCACCTACGTGGAGCTGCACTGCCACTCGGCCTACAGCCTGCTCGACGGGGCGAGCACGGTGGCGGCGCTGGTGGCCCAGGCCGCCCACCTGGGGATGCCGGCCCTCGCCCTGACCGACCATGACGCGCTGTACGGCGCCGTGCCCTTCGTCGCCGCCGCGCGCGAGGTCGGGGTGCGGCCCATCCTCGGCGCCGAGCTGACCTTAGAGGATGGCTGCCACCTCACGCTGCTCGTGCAGGACGCGGCCGGCTGGCGCAACCTGTGCCACCTGATCACCATCGCCCAGCGGGACGCGCCGAAGGGCCGGGCGGCCCTGCCCTGGCAGGCGCTGGAGGCGCGGGGCGCGGGGCTGATCTGCCTCACGGGCTGCGCCCAGGGGCCGCTTGTCACAGCGCTGCGGGCCTGGGATCGGCAGCGGGCCTTCCGCGTGGCGCGCCATCTGGCGGCCCTGTTCCCGGGCCGTCTCTACGTCGAGCTGCAGCACCACCTGCACCCCGACGACGGGGCGCTGGTCGAGCAGCTCCACCGCCTGGCCGGCTACCTCCGGCTGCCCGTCGTGGCGACCAACAATGTCCACTATGCCCGCCGGGGCGGCCAGCGCCTCCAGGACACCCTCCACGCCATCCGGCGTCGGATGACGCTCGACGCGCTGGCCGCCGAGCTGCGCCCCAACGACGAGTACTACCTCAAGCCCTACGCCCGGCTCCTGCCGCTCTTCCGCCTCTCCCCCGAGGCCCTCGCCACCACCGTCGAGGTGGCCGAGCGCTGCCGCTACGAGCTCCAATTTGGCCTCCAGGATCTGCCGGTCTTCCCCACCCCGCCCGGTTGCGATGCCGCCGGCTACCTGGCCCAGCTGTGCGCGCAGGCGCTGCCGGCGCGCTACGGCGAGGTGGGGGGGGCGGCGCGCGCCCAGCTGCGCTACGAGCTGCGGGTGATCGCGGAGGCGAGGCTGGCCAACTACCTGCTGATCGTCTGGGACCTGGTGCGCTTCGCGCGCGCCCAGGGCATCCGCTGCCAGGGGCGGGGCTCGGCGGCCAACTCGCTGGTGGCCTACCTGCTCGGCATCGGGCCGATCGACCCGCTGCGCCACCACCTGGTCTTCGAGCGCTTCCTCAGCCCCGAGCGCCCGGCCCTGCCCGACATCGACCTCGACGTGGACGCCGCGCGGCGCGAGGAGGTCATCCAATACCTGTACCGGCGCTACGGGGCGGAGCACGTCGCCCTGGCCTGCACCTTCATCACCTTCCAGGCCCGCTCGGCGCTGCGCGATGAGGCGGTGCTCGGGCTCACGGCCGGCGATCATGCCTTCGTCGCCCTGCGGGGGTGGCTGACGCGGGAGGGGCTGGCGAGCAGCCGGGCGCTGCGGCGTGGGGAGGACGGGAGTCGGGTGGCGACGGCAGGGGTGCTCGTGGTGCGCCAGTCACCACCGACGGCCAAGGGGCACATATTCCTCACCCTCGAGGACGAGCATGGGCTGATCGACGTCATCCTCCGGCCGAGCATAGCCGCCCGCTACGCGGGGCACCTGCGCGGCCAGACGCTGCTGCGGGTCGTAGGCATGCTCCAACTGGCCGGCGGGCCACCCAGCGTGCTCGCCTGGCACATTGAGCCACTTGTGGTACCCGGGTCGGCACGGGAGGAGGGGTAGGAAAATAGCGGCAACGCCAGTGCCGTGGGATGTGCCGCCTCAAGATGCAGAATATCGGCAATGCCAGGAGCTTTTCCAAGGGGATCATTGCCGATATTGGGGGTATCGGCCACGCTTGGGACAACTGATTATCCAGGTGTGGGAACCTCCAGGGGAGACGACTGCAATACAACGGAACCGAGATTCTTCGGCTGAACGCCATCAGCCCACGCGGGCATGGTACCATGCGGGCGAGCGCCCTCTACTCTCAACGCTGCTCTCCCAGCGTATGATCCCAAGCTCCGTGAGTATCTGGCAAGGAGCAGCGACCGCCGATGCATCAGATGACCGACTCTGAGGCCCGTGCCTTCCTGCTCGCACGCCCGCGCACAGCGAAGCTCGCCACAGTGCGGGTGGACGGGCGCCCCCACGTGGCCCCGGTCTGGTTCGACCTCGACGGCGAGGCGATCGTCTTCACCACCTGGCACACGACAGTGAAGGCCGCTAACCTGCGGCGCGACCCGCGGGTCTGCCTGTGTGTGGACGATGAGACGCTCCCATTCGCCTTCGTCATCGTGGAGGGGGTGGCCACCCTCTCGGAGGATCTGGGGGAGCTGCGAGCCTGGGCAGCCCGGATCGCCGGCCGCTACATGGGCGCGGAGCAGGCTGACGCCTACGGGCAGCGCAACGGCGTGCCGGGTGAGATCTTGGTCCGGGTCCAGCCCACCCGGGTGATTGGGCAGATGGCGATCGCCAGTTAGGGACGAGCACCATTCACTGTGTGCCGCACCTGAGTCGCACTCGTGGACCGATAGCGTGAGGAGAACGGGGATGATCAGCGAGACCACGGCCTTCGCCCAGGTGCTGACCCAGATTGCCCGCGACATCATCGCCCAACTGGAGGGGCTCAGCGACGCGGAGCTGAACCAGCCTGTGCCCTTGCCCGAGGCCAACACCCTCGCCGCCCTGGCCACGCACACCCTCGGCGCCGGCGAGTTCTGGACCCTGGTGCTGGTCGGTGGCCAGGCTATTCCCCGGGACCGCCCGGCCGAGTTCCGTGCCGTCGGTCACGGGCCGGCCCTCATCGCCCGCTTCGAGGGCTGGATCGTCGCGCTCCAGGCGCTGCTCGCCGACCTGCCCGCCGAGGCCCTCGGGCCCGTGCCACATCCACCTCCGGGCCGACGCCTGCAGGCGATCGGCGACGCGCCGCTGACCGGGCGCGACTGTCTCCTGCGCGCCGTCGAGCACAGCGCCACCCACCTCGGCCACATCCAGCTCACCCGCCAGCTCGTCCTCGCCCTGCGGGATGGTCAATTGACGCCCGCCCACAAGGATGTCGGCGCCCAGCTGGGGATGGCCGATGGTCAGGACTGAGCCTCGGCACATTGTCATCGCCGGCAACATTGGCGTTGGCAAGAGCACCCTGGTCGCGCTCCTCGCCGAGACCTGCGGCTGGACGCCGGTCTACGAGCTCGAGGCGGCCCACCCCTACCTCGACGACTACTACGCCGACCCGCAGCGCTGGGGCTTCCATTCGCAGGTCTGGTTCCTCACCCGGCGCCTCACGCAGCACCAGCAGATCGCCGGCCTGACCGGGACAGTGGTGCAGGACCGCCTTCACGCAGCACGAGGTCGCGGGGCAGGTCCAGCTGGACTACGAGACGACCGTGTTCTACGGGCAGCTCCAATGAGGCGTTGATGCTGTCGCCGCAGCGCCGTGGTGGCGGCCAACCGTCGGACACCACGGGCCACGGCCCCGGCAGGGCATGGCCCGGCCCACGGCTCGCCGCAGCCGCGGGCCTCGCCGGCCCGCTCCTGCTTGGGGGGACGATTCTTACCCTCACGCTGCGGCAGCAGGCGTTCCTGCATACGCTGGGCTGGGACCCGCTGCGCGCCCCGACCGTGGACTGGCCGAGCGGCCTGGCCCTGAGCCCCGACGGCCCCTGGATGGTCGCCGCCTTTGTCGGCTCGGGCGCCCTGCTCAGCCTGTTCGCCGCCGGGCTGCATCGCCACCTGGCGCGCAGTGGAGCACCGGGGTGGGGGCCGCGCCTGCTCGGCGGCGCAGGCCTGGCACTTACCCTGCTCGGCTTCAAGGCCGACCCGACCTTGCTCCCAACCCCGCGAACGCTCGCCGGCACGATCCACGACGGTGCCTACGTGCTGCTCGGCCTGACCCTGTTCCCGGGCATGCTGCTGCTCGCCGGCGAGCTCCGCCGCCGTGAGCCCTGGTGCGCCGTTGCGCTGCCGACGCTCCTCGTCGTGGCGCTGGCCGCGCCGGCCTTTGTGCTGAAGGGTCTGGCCTTCTACGGCGCGCTGACCCTCATCCTGGGCTGGTTCCTCGCCATCGCCGGGCGGCTATGGCAGCTCACGCGAAGCTCAGGGCCGTAGCCGTACCCAGGAAGGCGCCCAGGCGCTCGACCTCGGCGGCAAGGTGCCTGTGGACCTCATCATCCATCGGCGCAAACAGGGTGACCTGGACGTGAGTCGTGTCGCGCCGAAGCTCGTGCTCCCAGGTGCCGGCGATGCGCCCGCCCACCAGGACCGCCGGGCTGATCCAGCCCTGGGGGCGCGAGATATGGGCGGTATGCGTGGGCGCCAGCACCGCCGGCTGCTTGAGCAGCGCCACTGTGTAGGGGTCAAACGCGGGCAGCAGCGCGACGGACAGCCCGGGGTCGGCGCCCGCGAGCTCCGGCACGCTGGCGGCGAGGGCCCAGCCCCGCCAGCCCTCCACCTCCACCGCAGCCAGCTCGTCGCCCAGGGCGCGGAAGAGGCGTTTGACCGCGGCCGGCTCGTCGCCCCACCAGCGGGCGAACTCCTCGGGGGTGGCCGGGCCGTAGGCGGCCAGGTAGCGGTGGGCCACCTCCCGCAGGGCCACCTGAGGATCGAGCTCCTGCCATGCCTCGAGCCAGGCGGCGGGGGCGACGAAGGTCACGTTGCGCCCCCGGTTCGGCCCAAAGCACAGCGCGCCCCGCGCCGCCGCCGGCTTGAGCAGGGCGCCCCAGCCCGAGCGCAGCACCTCGGCCAGCCGGGGGGTGCCGGCCCGCGCCGCCACGGCCTCGGCCAGCTCCTCGCGAGTCAGGCCCTCGGCGCCAAGCACGGCGGGCACGCCGACCTCGATCGCCGCCAGCTCCTCGGGGGTCACGCCGTGGTAGGTGTAGTAGCTCGGGGGCCGGCGCGGGGTGTGGGTGCGGCGGGCGGCGGCGTACAGCGGCAGGTCGTCGGCGGCAAGCACGTGGAGGGTGCCGCGCATCACCCAGGTCTTGACCAGCGTCCGGCGCTCCCAGAGCGCCGTCTCCAGGTCGCCCGGCGCCAGCGCTGTCCGGCGCGCCCAGAGGGCGAGCTCGGCCGCGGGCAGCAGCTGGGCGTGGAGGCCACAGATACCCTGCACGACATCGAGGATCGCCGCCGGCCGTTCGGTCGGTCGCAGCTGGTGGCGGGCGAGCCGCCATGTGTGCACCTGCTCCCAGCTCAGCTGTTGCATCACGGCCCCTCCACTCGCTCCACAGCGTGGACGCCTTGATCAGATCCCGTAGAGCGTGTGGAAGTCGGCGAGGTGGTGCAGCTCGTGGCCGGCGGCGACATAGGCCCAGGTCCGTGCGCTGCACGGGTGGCCGGAGACGGTGCCGCGCCGCAGCCAGGCCGCGACGTCAAAGCTGCGCAGCACGGCGAGGGTCGCCCGGCGCTGGGCCGCGTAGGCCTCCAGCAGCTCGTCCAGCTCCCGCTCGGCGAAGCGGGCGGCGCGCACGTAGTCGTCCTGCTCGAAGCTGGCGAGCGGGGTCGGGTCGCCGCGGCCGATGCGCAGGGCGCGGTAGGCGAAGACCTGCTCGGCGTCGGTGATATGCCCGAGCACCTCGAGGATATTCCAGTCCGCGGGCGTCGGGCGGGCGAGGGCCTGGGCCCGGCTCAGCGGCGCGAGCAGGGCCCGGGTTGCCTCCAGCTGGGCCTCCAGGATCTCCAGGATATCGCCCTCGGGGACACGGGCGATGTAGCCGGCGTAGAACGGGGCGTACTCATCAGGGCCAGGGCGGCCGGTTCCAGTGGGCATGATGGCGTTGCTCCTGTTTGTCTCTTCATGCTTTTATCCGCCGCCGTCTAGCTCGCGCCTCCCGCCGGCTCCGGCTCGACGACCACGGCGGTGCCGTAGGCCAGCACCTCGGTCATGCCCTGGTAGACCTCGGTGGTGTCATAGCCAAAACCAATGATCGCGTTAGCCCCCAGCTGCGCGGCGTGCTCGAGGGTCATCAGGTAGGCGTCGGTGCGGGCGTGCTCACACACGTTGACCATGGTGCCGATCGTGCCGCCGGCCAGGGACTTGAAGGCGGCGATGACCTGGCCGCCAATGTTCGCCGAGCGCACGGTTAGGCCGCGGACGATGCCGAGTGAGCGCACGATCCGGTAGCCGGGCAGGGTGAAGGCGGAGGTAACCATCGCCGGGTCAAGGGCGAGCGTGCGGGCGGACTCCAGCTGGCGGGTGGCGCCGGTCGCGACCGGGGCGACCGTGGCGCCACAGATGATGCAGAAGCGGGCGTCGTCGGGGATGATTGCGTCGCAGGTGGGACATTGCATCGGGAACCTCCCAGGGCGTGTTGGTTTAGCGGGACACCATGTGGCGGGACAGGCCAGCATGTACCGTGACGTCTGCCGCCGCGGGCACAGCGACTGCGTCTGAGCGGAGCGGTGCGAGGAGGGCCTGCATCGCGCCCAGCTGGGCCTCCAGAAGCGCCAGGCTATCGCTCTCGGTGACATTCATCAAACGTAGCCGGCGAAGAACCGAGCGTACTCTTCGGGGCCAGGGCGGCCGAGGACATGGGGCATTGATCTGCCTCCAGGGTGCCAGGGTCGATGGGCTAGCGCGGCTCCTTGTAGCGCCGCCCGCGGTCGTCTACGCTGCGTTCGCG
>JAAXUL010001191.1 GCA_013336035.1 Chloroflexales bacterium | reverse complement strand
GGGTGGTGGACGAGAACGGCAATGTCTACCACCCGCGCGTCGAAGGCGGTGCCGCCCTCGACCGGGGTGACGATCGAGTAGATCTGGGCCCCGTTGGCCTCCTCGAAGTGCCGGTAGACCTCTAGCGTCTCCAGCGACGAGGGCAGGGCCATCTGCTCCGAGTGGGCGATCTCCCAGACGCCCGCCGTCTGGAAGCAGAGCTCCAGCAGGCGCGGGTCGAGCAGGTGGTCGGCATCGACCGGCGTGCTGTCGGGCGGCAGGTCCGCCGCCAGCAGGCCGATCGCCAGGTCATCGGTCAGCAGCACCTTGTCGAGCACCTGGTAGGCCGGGCCGTGGAAGTAGACCTTATAGATGTCCGACCGCTCTACGACGCGGGCCGTGTCGCTGCGCTCGGGCACCTCCATATGGGCCTCGCCGACCTCGGCGCGGGTCAGGCGCACCTCAGCTCGGAAGTGCACCGTCTCCTGGGCTGGGGGCGGGGTGTGGCCGGGCGCCACCGCGGGCTGGAAGACCGAGCGCAGCTCGGTGCTGGCCAGCAGGTCGCCGTCGCCCACGGGCCGCACCACGGCCTTGATGGTCAGGGTGCGGGGCTGGCCGCGGTGGAACTTGACCGGGCTGTCGAGCCGCTCGTGCTCGATGCGGGCCACCCGGAAGCCCGGGGCCAGCAGGCCGGCCATCTCGGCGAAGCCCTCGGTGCCCATCACCCCCGGCAGCACCGGCGTCCCCTCGATCTTGTGGTCGTAGAGGAACGGCTGCTCCGCCGGGTCGAGGGGCGTCTCGGCGATGAAGCCCCCGTAGAGGCCGGCCGAACGTATTGCGCCCACCATCAGGAAGGGCCGCTCGCGCGAGGCCAGCACCGCCGCGACCTTCTCGGGGTCGAGGCCGCCGGTCTCGTCGAACTCCTGGGTCAGGACGCCGAGGCGCAGGCCCACGACGATCTCGTCGCGGACGCCGCCCGCGGTCAGCTCGCGGCGGATGGTCGGGATGCCCACCTCGGGCGGGAGCATATCGATACCGGCCATCTCCATGATCCGCGGGATCGAGCCGCGGGTCGCCATCCCGATGCCGCCCCAGGCCGTCCAGTCGATCACGATGGCCCGGGTCTCGGGGCGCCAGCGGCGCATGCTGCTGCTGAGCTTGCAGAGCAGGTCGTTGGCCGAGCTGTAGTCGGTCTGCCCGGCGTTGCCGAAGCGGCCCGCCACCGAGCTGAAGGCCACCGTGGCGCCGATCGGCATGCCCTTCGCCGCGCGCAGCAGGTTGAAGAAGCCGTCGGCCTTGATGTCGAAGACCCGGCCGAACTCCTCGGCCGACTTCTCGGCCAGGTTCCGGCTGATCTCGATGCCGCCCGCGTGGAGCAGCACGTCGATGCGGCCGAAGCGCGAGCGGATCTCTTCCACCACCGCCGTGACCGCCGTGCCGTCGCGCAGGTCGAGGCTGCGGTAGAAGGCCGTGCCGCCGGCCCGCTGCACCGTCTCGACGGCGCGCAGGGCCGCCTCCGAGCGCTCGACCCCCATGATCGCCCGGTCGATCTGCACCGGGGTCACCTTCTCGCCTTTGGCCTGGGCCTCGGCGATCAGGGCCGCCTTGAGCGCGTCACGGCTCTGGCGGAAGAGGGTGATGCGCTGGTCGGCCGGGTCGGGCTCGGGCGTCAGGTCGAGCAGGTAGAAGCTGCCGCCCATCCCCGCGCCCGCCAGGTCGGCCACGATGGCGCTGGTGATGCCGCCCGCCGCGCCCGTGACCACATAGACAGTCTCGGGACTCAGGTTCATCCCGGCCTGCCCATCGTAGGCGGGGCGCTCCTCGAAGCCGACGCTCAGGCGCAGGCTGTCGCTGTAGCCCACCTCGACCACGCCCGGGTCGAGCAGGGTCTCGGCGATCAGGGTCTCGGCCGGCTCGACGCTCTTGCGGCTGACCTCGAAGTCCACGGCCTTGACCAGGATGGCCGGCCGCTCGCGCTTGTAGGCCTTGGCGAAGCCGGTGACGGCGCCGCCCAGGGGCGAGCTCGCGCCCTCGTCGCTGTAGCCGTGCTGGCCGCCCATGCGCGTGGCGACCACCAGGAAGGGCGCCGTCTCGGGCTGCGCGCTGACCAGGGCCTTGGCCGTCAGGAACAGGTTCTTCACCCGCACCCGGTTCAGCTCGCGCCACTGCTCAAGGTCAAGCTCCTCGATCTCGGGCTCGGCGTCGAGGGCGGGCAGCCAGTAGACGCCGGTCACGGGCCCGTCGGCCAGGAAGCTCTGGAGCAGGCTCTCCATCTCGCCATCGGCGGGCGGGGCCTCGATCGCCAGGATGGTCGCGCCGCGCTTCTCGAGGCGCGAGGCCAGGGCCTTGGCCACGCCGCCCCGGTCGAACATCACCACCACCCGGCCACCCTCTAGCTCCACGCCTGTGCTCTTGCAGAGCTCCAGGGGCGGGCGCAGGACGGTGGCGGCGACGCGGCGGGGCGCCCGGTTGGCCTCGCTCACGTCATACACGGTCGGGGCGGCGGGGGTCGCCGCGGCAGGCGCGTCGGCGACCGCGGGGGCCGCCTCGACGCCGTTGGCGGGGGCCACGGGCGCCCCCTCGGCCAGGTCGGGCCGGTTGGTGCGCACGAAGCCGATCACCGAGCGCAGGGTCGGGTAGTCGCGCAGCTTCAGGTCGTCGACCCGCCCGATGATGAAGGCCTCTCGCACGTCAGCGAATTTCTCGGCCTGCTTGACCGTTTCCACCCCCAGGTCGGCC
>JAAXUL010001190.1 GCA_013336035.1 Chloroflexales bacterium | reverse complement strand
TGCCGCCGCGCTGGGCCAGCCGTTCACGCAGGCGTGGGAACAGCTCCAGCACGCGCTCCAGATCCGCCGCGACTGCCGCACGGTCGCGGCGGGTGTAGGCGCCCATCAGCAGGTTTTCGCGCACAGACATCAGTGGGAAGATGCGCCGTGCCTCGGGCACTGAGCCAATGCCGCGCCGGATGATCTGCGACGTCGGCCGCCCGGTGATCATGGCCCCAGCGAAGCTGACCTGCCCCGCGCGCGGGCGCACCAGGCCCAGGATGACCTTCATCGTGGTGCTCTTGCCGCTGGCGTTGCCACCCAGTAGACAGACGATCTGCCCCGCCGCCACCGTCAGGTCGAGGCCAAAGTGGACCTGTACCGGCCCGTAGAACGTCTCGACCCCCTGCAACTCCAGCAGCGCCGCGCTCATGGTGCCACCTCCAGCGTGAGCTGCGTCAGCGACGGCGTGGGCGAGGTGGCCGTCTCCGGGCTGTGCCGACGTCCGAGATAGGCCTCGATCACCCTTGGGTCATCGCGCACCGCCGCCGGCAGCCCCTCGGCGATCACGGCCCCGCCGTCGAGCACGACCACCCGGTCGGAGAGCGCCATCACCAGCTCAAGCTTGTGCTCGATCAGCAGGATGCCCAGCCCGCCACCTTTGAGCCCGCGAATGACCTCGAGCATCTCGGCCGTCTCGGTCGGGTTCATGCCGGCCGTCGGCTCGTCGAGCAGGAGCAGGCGCGGCCCCAGCGCCAGGGCGCGGGCGATCTCGAGGCGGCGCCGGTTGGCGTACGAGAGGCTGTGGGCCGGCGCGTCGATCCGTGGCAGCAGCCGCTCGCCGAAGAGCGCCAGGATGGCCTCGACCTCCTCGCGCAGCGCCCGCTCCTCATCCCTCACGGCAGCGGGGCGCAGCAGCGCCGTCGCTAGCTCGGCCAGCGGGCCGAGCAGTGGCAGCCCGCGGCGGGCGGCCCGCAGGCGGGTGTGGGCGCCCACGAGCACATTGTCGCGCACGCTCAGGTTGCCGAACACGCGCCCGTGCTGGAACGTCCGCGCCAGGCCCAGGGCGGCGATCCGCTCAGGCGCCAGCCCGACAAGGGCGTGGCCGGCGAGCTGCACGCGCCCCGCGTCGGGCGTGTCGAGCCCGCTGATCAGGTTGAAGAGGGTCGTCTTGCCGGCGCCGTTCGGGCCGATGATGCTCACCGTCTCGCCCTGGGCGATGCGCAGGCTCACGCCATCGACCGCGGTCAGGCCGCCGAAGCGGCGGGTCAGGCCAGTCACCTCAAGCAGGGTCATTGACTCCTCGCTCTGTTCCGACACTCACACCGTGCCGAGCAGCCCCTGGGGGCGGAAGCGGACCAGCAGCACCAGGGCCAGCCCGTAGAAGAGCATGCGGCTATCGCCCAGGAAGCGCAGCAGCTCGGGCGCGATGATCAGCACCGCCGCGCCCAGCACCGCACCCAGGGCGTTGCCCATCCCGCCCAGGATGGCCATGGTCAGCCCCAGGATCGAGATCGTGTTGCCGAAGGTCTCGTGGTTGAGGTACGAGTACATGTGGGCGGTGATCGCCCCGCTGAGCCCGGCGGCAAAGCCGCCGACGGCGAAGGCCAGCCCCTTGTAGCGGTTCAGGCTGATCCCGTAGCTCTGCGCCGCCACCTCGTCCTCGCGGATGGCGCGGAAGGTCCGCCCGAGGTGCGAACGGTCGAGGCGCAGCTGCGCCAGCAGGATGGCGAGCAGCACCCCCAGGCTCAGCCAGTAGATCGCCCGCGTCGAGACGATCGGTGTGCCGAACAGGCTCAGGGGCGGCACGCCGGGCAGGCCGATCGGCCCGTTGGTCAGCCCCTCCCAGTTCAGAATTACCAGGGTCACGATCTCGCCGATGCCGAGGGTGGCGATGGCGACGTAGTGGCCGCGCAGGCGGAAGGCCGGCGCGACCAGCAGCACGGCGAGCCCGGCGGTGATCAGCCCGGCGGCGAGGATGGCCAGCTCGACCGGCCAGCCCAGGCGCATGGCCAGCAGGGCCGAGGCGTAGCCGCCGATGGCGAGCAGCCCGGCGTGGCCCAGGCTGGTCTGCCCGGTCGCCCCGGAGACCAGGGTCAGGCTGAGGGCGAGCAGCCCGTAGAGCCAGGCGTTGATCAGGGTCTGGAGCACGTAGGGGTTGGGCACGACGAGGGGCAGCAGCACGGCGGCGGCGCCGAGGGCCCAGAGTGCCCAGGGGGGCAGGCGCAGTGTCATGCGGCGCTCGCCGCGTCTAGAGTTCGGCCTGGACCTTCGGCGCCGCGATCCGCAGCGCGTAGCGACCCTTACCGAAGTTGCCTTCCGGCGTCAGCGCGAGCACCAGATAGTACTCGGGGGAGAGGAAGCGGGCGATGGTACACAGCTTGTCAGTGCTGATGGCTACCTCGCTCACGGAGCCGGCCTCGAGCAACTCGGCATAGGGATATTTCAGCCCATCGCTCGCAAGATCGCGTTGCAATTCCTCAAGATACGGACGCGAGCCCATCTCTTGGAGTGCGATCACATCGGCATCGAGCGCACGGATGACCGCGCGCATCGCCTGTTTCGCCGCTTCGGGCTTTGGATAGGCCTGGCGGTAGGTTCCCTCGACCATGCGATCGGCGGCGCCGTGCAACAGCAGCACCGGCAGCGCGATGGCCAGCGCTTCGGCGGCAATCATATCTGCCGCATGCAGCAACTGGACGCCCATGCGGGCCCGCATCCGCCCGGTGTAGACGAGCGG
>JAAXUL010000390.1 GCA_013336035.1 Chloroflexales bacterium | reverse complement strand
GCATGTCTCGGCGGCCTGGCGGACGAGGGGGCCGAGGCCGAGGGCGCGCTCGATGCTCATACGGGTGGTCGGGCCAGAGATGCTGAGGGCGGCGACGCAGCGGCCGAGGCGGTCGAAGATCGGGGCGGCGACGCAGCAGACGCCGGCCTCGCGCTCCTCGTCGTCGAGGGCGAAGCCCCGTTCGCGAGCGCCAGCAAGCTCGTCGCGCAGGCCCTCGGCGGTGGCGATTGTCTTTGGCGTAAAGACGCGTATCATGGTGCGGTCGAGGTAGGCCTCGAGCTGCTCGTCGGGGAAGCCCGAGAGGATGGCCTTGCCGCCCCCCGTGCAGTAGAGGGGCACGCGCTGGCCAACCTCGGTGAACATACGGACCATATGGAGGCTGGCGACCTGCTCGCTGTAGACACCCTCGTCGCCATGGAGGGCAAGGAGGTTGCTGGTCTCACCGGTGGCGGCAGTGAGGTCGTGGAGACAGGGGCGGGCGATACGGCCGAGGTCGAAGCGTCGGCTCGCAGAGGCGCGGGCGGCCACCTCGAGCAGCCTGGGGCCAGGGCCGTACAGGCGCGTCTCCGAGTCCTGCGCGGCATAGCCGCGGACAACCAGGCTGCTGAGGAGCCGGTGCACGGTGCCGAGCGGCAGGCCGGTGCGCTCGGTGATCTGCGAGAGGGCGACATCATCGGCGCCCGCGGCAAGGGCCTCGAGCACATCAAGGGCGCGGTCGATAGACTGGACCATGGGCGGCGCTTCGCGCTGACTAGGCTATCAGAGTTCCACAGGGCGGAAAAAGGTTCCGCTATGAGAGCACTATAGCCTGACGGGCCGGTCGCTGTCAACAGAGAGGGCGGCATGAGCTGGGAGCGGCTAGAGCAGATTGTGAGTGTAGATTCGCCCTGGGTGCGGCTGGTGGCCGAGCGCTGGCGGGACGAGGCGGGGCGGCTCCTCGACTACTGGCGGGCCGAGCGGGCCCACTCGGTGATCGTGGCGGCGGTACAGGGCGGGCGGCTGCTGGTGCCGCGGCCGATGTTCCGCCCCGGGGTGGGCCGGCCGACGCTCGACCTGGCGGGCGGGCGGCTGCCGGCCGGGCAGACGCCGCTGGAGGCCGCGCCGGCCATCCTGCGGCGCGAGCTGGGCATCCCCGCCGAGGCCGTGCGGGCCCTGCGTCCGGTCAACGAGGTCGGCTGGATCGTCAACAGCTCGTTCGAGAGCCAGCTGCTCTTCGGCGTACTGGCCGAGATCGACGAGGCCGCGACGCCCGCCCCCGAGCTGCTCGAGCGGGCGGTGCCCTACGATATGGTCGGGGTGGCGGCGCTGGCGCGAGAGCTAGAGTGTCTACAGTGCCGGGCGGTGCTACAGGAGCTGCTCTTGACGATGGGTGAGGGGTGAGGCTCAGGGCGAAGTTATGGTAGAACATAGGCGCGAGGAAACAGAGATAAGGAGCCAATGATGTCGAGAGCGATAAAGCTCATGGGTCTGCTGGCAGCCGCGGTGGTCGCCCTGGCCGCGTGTGGTAGCCAGGGGGGCGCGGCCGGGGGCGCGGCCGGCGGGGGAGCTACGCTGTACTTCTATAACTGGGGCGACTACATTGACCCCACCCTGCTCGAGAAGTTCCAGGCAGAGTCGGGCGTGAGCGTGGTCGTAGACACATTCGAGGCGAACGAGCCCATGATCGCCAAGGTGCGGGCCGGGGGCTCGGGCTACGACGTGGTGGTGCCCACAGACTACGCGGTGCAGGTGATGGCGACGGACGGCCTGCTCGCGCCACTGGACAAAGGGCAGCTGAGCAACCTGGGGAACCTCGACCCGGCGCTGATGGGGCTCTACTTCGACAAGACGAACACGTACTCGGTGCCCTATATCTACGGGACGACGGGCATCGCCTACAGCCGGAAGGCCTTCCCAGACGGCGTCGACAGCTGGGCGGCCCTCTTCGACCCGGCCCAGCTCGAGAAGGTGCGGGGCAAGGCGAGCATGCTAGACGACGAGCGCGAGGCGCCCGGGGCGGCCCTGCACTATCTCGGGGAGTCGCTGAACTCGACCGACCCGGCCATGCTCGACCAGGCGAAGGGGCTGCTGCTGGCGCAGAAGCCGTTCCTGGCGACCTACAACAGCAGCAACTTCCAGCGGCTGCTGGCCAGCGGCGAGTATGTGATCGCCCAGGCCTATAACGGCGACGCCCTGCTGGCGCGGCGCGGGCTAGAGGAAGAGTTCTCGGGCAACCCGGATATCGCCTTCGTCATCCCGAAGGAGGGCGGCACGATCTGGATGGACAACCTGGCCATCCTGGCCGAGTCGCCCAACAAGGCGGCGGCCCACAAGTTCATCGACTTCATGCTGCGACCCGATATCGCGGCCCGCAACGCCGAGTATGTGGGCTACCCGACGCCAAACAAGGCGGCGCGCGAGCAGGTCTCTGAGGAGATGGTGGCCCTGTACGCCGAGGGCTTTGCTCCGGACGAAAACACCTACGATCGGCTAGAGTGGATCGAGCGCAACGCGGGCGCCGAGGTGTTCAGCGAGCTGTGGGCCCAGGTGAAGGGCCAGTAGAGGCCGGTCACAGAGATCCGTGGGGGCCGCGGGGCCGCTCCCCCACCTCAACGTTGCCGGATTCAAGGGGGATGTGGTGCCCCCTTAATTCTGAGGTGCGGTTTATTTACCTTAACCGCCGTCACAGGCGGGTAGACTCTGGGGTATAGTCGTTGCAATATAACTAACCCCTGGTGGAGGCGCGCATGCAGCGAGGGTTTGTCCGATTCGCGTGGGGAGTGCTCATCTACAACCTGGCCGTGATCGTCTGGGGCGCTTTTGTGCGGGCGACGGGCTCTGGGGCGGGCTGCGGGCAGCACTGGCCGCTCTGCAACGGCCAGGTGATGCCGCGGGCCGAGCAGGTCGAGACGCTGATCGAGTTTGCTCACCGGTTGACAAGCGGCCTGGCGGGCCTGCTGGTGATCGGGATGGTGGTCTGGGCGGTACGAGCCTATCCGAAGGGGCACCTGGCACGGCGGGGGGCCTGGCTCTCGCTGGTAATGATCATCATCGAGGGCCTGCTCGGGGCAGGCCTGGTGCTGCTACAGCTGGTGGCCGACAACAGCTCGGTCGCCAGGGCGGTGGCCATGTCGATCCACCTGGTCAACACACTGCTGCTGATCGGGATTATCACGCTGACGGCTTGGTGGGGCCAGGGCGGCGGGGCGCTGCGGCTGCGGGGGCAGGGTCTGGTGGGCGTGCTGCTGTGGACAGCGATCGTCGCGGTGGCGCTGCTGGGCGTCTCGGGCGCGATCACGGCCCTTGGCGATACGCTCTTCCCGGCCGCAAGCCTGCAGCACGGCATCAAGCAGGATCTGGACCCATACTCGCACTTCCTGATCAGGCTGCGCATCTACCACCCGATCCTGGCGGTGGTCACAGGGGTGTACCTGATCATCGTCGGGCAGGTGGTGGCGCGGCAGCGGCCCAGCGAGGCGACAAAGGTGGCCTCGGCGCTGCTTATTCTGCTCTTCGTCGCGCAGCTGGCGGTGGGGGTGATCAACATCGCCCTGCTGGTGCCGGTCACGGTCCAGCTGATCCACCTGCTGATGGCGGACCTGGTCTGGGTGGCGCTGGTGCTGCTGGCGGCCTCGGCCTTCTCGCAGCCGCTCCGCGAACCGGTGCGCTCGCCGGCCCTGCCCTCGCGCGCCTAACAACTCATTCACACCGGGAGATCGCTCCGAGATCGGAGCGATCTTCTTTTTTCCGCGTAAGTTAAGGCTTTCCGATGCCATAGAGCCGAAGTTAACACATGACAATTATTGGTTGCCGCGGCTTTACGCGCGCCGCTGGTAACGAGAAATATACTTGCGGTAAGTCGTTCTTTTTGGCACAAGCATCGGCAAACGATGAAAACCTCCCTCGGCTACGAGCACCCCGGCCGCGCTCAACCCGGAACCAACACGGTCAGCCCGCGCATGCGGCTTCTGCTGTATAGCCTGCTGGGCCTCGGGCTGGTGCTGATGGTGGCAGCGCTGTGGTTTGCCGTGGCCCGGCCGGTGAAGGTCGTGCCGCGCATCAAGCCAATGCCGGCCTTCCTGCTAGAGGATCAGTACGGGCTACCCATCAGTAGCAGCGACCTGCTCGGGCGGCTAGCCTTGATCAACTTCACCTACACCGGCTGCGGCGAGGCCTGCGCGGCCCAGCGCCAGGGGCTGGCCAAGCTGCGCGAGACGCTGCGGGAGAGCGGGCAGCTTGGGCGCGAGGTGATCTTCCTGACAGTGAGCTTCGACCCGGAGCGCGACACGCGCGAGGCACTGCAGCGCTACGCGGCCCAGCTGGGGGCCGACCGTGAGACGTGGCGCTTTGTCACAGGGGACCCGGACGAGCTGAAGGCCCTGATCGGAGGCGAGCTGAGCATCTACTACGGGAAGCCCGACGCAGCCGGACAGATCGAGCACGAGCAGGAAGTCATCCTGGTAGATAGCAACGGGATCTTCCGGGCCCGCTACAAGGGCGAGGCCCTGGAGCAGACGAAGATCCTGCGCGACATCGGGATGGTGACCGAGGAGATGGGAAGCACGGGCATGATGCGTCAGGTCTACGAGGCATCGCATATCTTTCTCTGCTACCCACCCGATTAGGCGAGCGCATAGCGGAGGAGACAGCCGGCGGGCAGGATCGCTGCCCAACATCGCAGCGCGGGGGTCTTCCCCCGAGAGCCCCGAGTAGTGGGGCTATTATTAAGGAGGCACGGCTATGGCGTGGAAGGAGACAACGTATGACGACCAGTGGTCTGCGTCGACAGCTGAGGCCGATGACGAGCACGACGAGCACGAGCCGCCACGGGGGGCGCTGCTGATCACATGCGGCTACCTCGTGCTGATCTGCGCGCTGTGGCTGGAGGTTTACCTGCAGCTGATTAGCAACGGAGGGGTTCCCCGGCCATGAAGGACAACAGCAAGCTGATCGGCTACATCTTCGAGTTCGCCTGGATCCTGCCGAGCGTGGCGATCCCGGTCTCGGTGATCACCGCGGTCATCCTCACCGCCTTCGCCGTGGGTATCAGGGTGCCCGATATCGCCGGGCGCATCGAGCCCCAGGCCATCGACCAGACGGCCCCCTTCAACCAGCCCGGCCTGAAAGAGCTGGCCCCTGGGAAATATGAGGCGACATACATCGCCCAGACCTGGCTGTTCACCCCGACCCAGATCGAGATCCCGGCCGGGTCTGACGTGACCTTTATTGTGACGAGCCGCGATGTGATCCACGGCTTCAAGATTGTGGGCACGCCGGTGAATATGATGGTCGTGCCGGGGCAGATCTCGAAGATCACCGCCCACTTTGATCGGCCGGGCGAGTACCTGCTTGTGTGCCATGAGTACTGTGGTGTCGGACACCATGTTATGTCCGCCAAGGTGATCGTGAAGTAGCCAGGCGGCGGGATATCTAGGGCGCCACGAGCGCCGAGAAAGAGGGATCCGATATGGCAGTCATCGCTCGACCGCGTGGCGCAGTGAGCGAGCAGGTTCTAGACCGCTTTGCCACCGAGAAGCGCCTCGCCGGGCTAAATATCCTGGTGGCCTTCATAGCCCTCTCCCTGGGCGGGCTCATGGGTGTCTTTCAGATCCTTGAGTACAATGGTATCGACCTCTACAGCGCCGTCAAGCCGGTGCTGCCGGGCGGCTACTACCAGGGTCTGACCCTGCACGGTGTGCTGAACGTGCTGGTCTTCACTACCTTCTATATCATAGGCTTCCTGACCTTCATCACCGCGAAGTCCCTTGACAAGCCTCTGGTGAACAAAGGGCTAGGGTGGTTCACGTTCTGGCTGATGGTGGTTGGCCTGCTGATGGCGGCGGTGCCGATCCTGATGAACCGGGCCACGGTGCTCTTCACCTTCTACCCGCCCCTGAGGGCCGACGGGTTCTACTACCTTGGCCTGACCATCGTGGTCGTGGGCACCTACTTCCTGCTGCTGAACCAGACCCTGACCTACCTGGCGTGGCGGAAAGAGAACCAGGGCGCCAAGATCCCGCTGGCCGCCTTCATGGCGATCGTGACGATGGCGATGTGGGTGATCGCGACGATCGGCATCGCCTCCGAGATGCTGTTCCTGCTGATCCCCTGGTCGTTCGGGCTGGTGCCCGGCACCGACGTGATCCTGGCGCGCACGCTGTTCTGGTTCACCGGCCACCCGATCGTCTACTTCTGGCTGCTGCCGGCCTATATCTCGTGGTACGCGCTGATCCCGAAGCAGGCGGGCGGCAAGCTGTTCAGCGAGCCGATGGCGCGCGTGTCCTTCGTGCTTTTCCTGGTGCTCTCGGCGCCAATCGGCATCCACCACCAGTTCACCGACCCCGGCATCTCGCAGATCTGGAAGCTGGTCCACTTCATCTTCACGGTGGGCGTGTTCTTCCCGAGCCTGCTGACCTTCTTCAACGTGGTCGCCTCGCTGGAGTACGCGGGCCGGCGCCGCGGCGGGAAGGGCTGGCTGACCTGGATCTTCGCGCTGCCCTGGAAGAACGCCTCCTTCACCACTCAGGTCTTCGCGATGTTCCTGTTCGCCTTCGGCGGCACCAGCGGCGTGATCAACGCGAGCTACAATCTGAACCTGGTCGTGCATAACACGGCCTGGATCTCGGGCCACTTCCACCTGACGGTTGGCTCGGCCGTGGCCCTGACCTTTATGGGCATCAACTACTGGTTCATCCCTTACCTGACGGGGAAGAAGCTGTTCAGTAATACGATGGGCCTGGCCCAGGCCTGGACGTGGATCATCGGCATGGCGACCTTCTCGCACTTCATGCACATGCTGGGGCTGCTGGGGATGCCCCGCCGCACTATGGTGGGCGCGGCGCCCTACGTGCTGCCTGAGTGGAAGGCGTTCCTGCCGTTCGCGCTGATCGGCGGCCTGCTCATGTTTGTCAGCGCGATCCTCTTCTTCCTCAATATGCTCCTGACCCTCAGCGCGGGCAAGCCCGAGCCGGGCCAGGAGGTGCCCTTCGCCAAGGCAGTCTCGGGCCCCGAGGATGTGCCGGTGGTGCTCGACCGCTTCTGGCCGTGGGTGCTCGGCGGGTTCATCCTGATCGCGATCAACTACGGCCCGACCCTGTACTTCCTGATCACCACGGCCCGCTTCAACATCCCGGGCCTGCGCCCCTGGTAGGCGCCACCTGATAGCCTGAGACCCCTACGCGTGAGGGCGCCGGCCATAGCCGGCGCCCTCGCTCGTTGTTGGGCGCGATGCTCTAAGGGTAGATGCCCCTGGTGGTCACGGCGTCGGCGACCTGCTGCACGGCGATCGTG
>JAAXUL010001189.1 GCA_013336035.1 Chloroflexales bacterium | reverse complement strand
CGGCAGGGCGGCGCCCCAGGGGGCGGCGGCGGCGCCGGGCGGCAGCAGCACCCTGTAGACGCGCCAGCCGGGGGCCACCGCGAAGGCCGCGAAGGTGCGCTCGTCGCGGGCCAGGGCGAGGGCGGGGGCGCCCTGGGCGACGAGGCGCTCGCCGCTCAGGCGCAGGTCGAGCAGGGCCGCCCCAGGCGAGGCCCCGTGGGGCACCAGCCTGGCGTCGGGCCCGCTCCAGCGGAAGCTCGCCCCGCCGCCCGCCTCGACGTCATAGAAGCCCCCGATCGAGCGGCTGTCGTCAGGTGCGCCCAGATCGATCCGCGGCGGCGGCGCCGCGGCCAGGGCGGCCCACAGCAGCGCCCCGACGGCGAGCAGCGCCATGGCGGAAGAGAGAATGCGCGTTGACACGCGGGGATTGTACCAGAAACGGGGGAGCCCGGTTCCTCACTCTCTTCCGCCCCTTATCTCAGCCGCCAAGGACGGCCAGGGTCAGGCGAGTCGCCGTCAGCGGCGAGGGGTGGGCCTGGGCCTCAGCCAGGCGGCGCGCCGCCAGCGGCATCGCGTGGGAGCCGAGCAGGAACGGGGCGACCATCGGCCTGAAAGGCGCTGTCAGCAGCGACTTCTCGGGGCGCCGGAGCATCGTCGCGTTGCAGACGAAGCCCGCCCCCGACTGGATATTGGCCACGGTCGAGCCGGGGAAGGCGCCCCAGGGGATCATGCCGGTGTAGTAGCTCAGGCCAGGATTAGTGTTCACCGTGATCACGCCGTAGCACAGATCGGACAGGGCCTGCTCGTAGGCCGCCCGCACGTGCGGGTCGCGCAGCGAATCGGGGTGCACGACGATGGTGGCGGCCAGGGTGCCCCACAGGCGGGTGTTGGCGAAGGCCACGGCGCGCCTGATGAAGGCCGCCGTGTCGGGCGCATCGATCACGGCCTCGGCCATGACCGGGCCAAACAGCTCGCGCTCAAAGCAGGGCTCGTCTCGGACCTCGGAGCAGATATCGGGCACGAGCAGCCACGGCAGCTCGCCCGGGCCGGGCGTGCCGAAGGGCCGGGCCTCGGGGTGGAGATCCATAACCGACTCCTGGGTCTCGCTGGCCCCCGGGTAGAAGGCGGGCCGCGTCGGCGCGGCGGCCAGCGCGCGGCCCAGGGCCTCGACGAAGGCCCGGCGCTCGGACCACTGGCGGTGCTGGACGAGCACGCGGGGCGAGATGCAGAGGCAGCCGCCGTTGAAGACAGCCCAGGTCGCCAGGGCGAGCGCCCGCTCATGCAGGTCGGCGGGCGTCCACGGGCCCGGCACGATGATCACCGGGGTCACATTGCCCAGCTCGGCGGTGACGGGCCGGCGCAGCAGCGGATGCCCCATGGCCCGGCGCCGGGCGCCGTCGGAGCCCTCGCCAAAGACCACCGCGTTGTAGGCCTGCTCGGAGCCGGTGATATGCACGGCATCGGCGAGCAGGTGGCGGGCGAGGTGGGCGCCCTCGGCGGACCCGCCGGCGATCAGGCGCAGGTAGCCGCCGGCGATCAGCGGCGCGTAGGCCTCGGCGATCAGCGGCGCGAGGTAGACGTTCTGCGGACTGAACTTGAAGGCTACGACACGACGCTCGACAAAGAGCTGGTACAGGATGTCCGCGGTGATCAGGAACGAGCTGCTGCCAGCGCCGAGCACGGCGGTCACCCCGCCCACGGCGGACGCGCGGCCCGCGGAGGGCGCCCTGTACGCCCAGGCCTGGGTCAGCAGCGTCTCCTCGAGATCGACCCCGGGCTGCATCCAGACCTCGGCGCGCACCCCGAACTGGCTCAGCTCCTCGTAGATATCGTCGGGGTAGACCTGCACGACTGTCTGGCCGCCGGGGTGCGGGCGGGGAGGGTGAGGCAGGTGGGGGTGGCCAATCCGAGCGATCTCGGACAGCGAGCGGCGCAGCAGCCGCGCCTGGCGGATGCTGATGGCGTGGCAGATCCACTCCTCGCCCTCGGCGTGCCCGCCGGAAGGCAGGCCCTTCTCCTCGAGCGATACGGCGACCAGACGCGGCCCGATGGCAGCCAGCCCGGCGACGATCTGGCCGAGAAGAGCGCTTCGCTCCTCGGGGGCGGTACGGGCCCAGGGCTCAGCGTGGGCGCGCAGCTCGGCGAGGGCGCGGTCGATAGCGCCGCGATCAGCCGGTACGATGGCAGGGGGCGGAAGATCCGGCGAGAGAGAGTGGCGAGGGGCGGACGCCAGGCCATCACGGTCCAGGGTCGTGCTTGGCATCGTCTTCCTCCTTGAAGCCGAGGCGCTACGACGGTCCGATGGGGGGCGCACAAGCTAGTAAAGCTTATCTTACAGCACCCGCCAAGGCCCTCGAGAAAAAAGACCCGCACACAGGGTGAAGGTCTCAACACGGGATAGAGCTCTCAACGCAGGGTGAAGGACCTAACACGGGGTGAAGCTCTCGACACGGGCGGTCAGGGGTAGACGAGCAGGCCGTCGATCACTATATCGACGCCGTAGCGCGTCACCGTAACATCGCGCATCGTATAGGCGTCGGCCAGGCGCTCGAGGCCCAGGTCGCCCACGGCGCTGATGCCCTCGCCGAGGAGCTTGGGCGCGACGCAGACGGCCAGCCGGTCGGCGAGGCGGGCGCGCAGCAGGCCAGTGAGCAGCCTGGCCCCGCCCTCGACCATCAGCGAGGCCACGCCGCGCCCGCCCAGCCGCGCCAGAAGGGCCGCCAGGTCGACGCCGCCGGGCCCGGGCGG
>JAAXUL010000389.1 GCA_013336035.1 Chloroflexales bacterium | reverse complement strand
GCAGTCGCGTCATCTGCGAATTATAGTCTGCCATTTTATCGACTACAAAGCCAAGATACGTGCGAATAGCCTGCGCTCTTGTGTGATCACTCTCCCGCTCAACGTCACGCTCAATCTCCTGTAAAGTAATGACACAGGTGATCAGCGCAAGGAGCTGACGATGTGAGAACGAGTGTGCCCAGGTTTTCAGACCATATATTTCTGACGACCAGTCAGCACGACCAGCTTTTCGTGGCTCATATGGTACCAGACCGCGCGATTCCCACTCAGGAAGTCGACGCGCATATTCTGCTTCAGCAGCCGCGTAAGTGGCCAGATCTTGCTCGGTAGGTAGTCGAAACTCGCGGCCACGAGGGGTTAGCGCACCAACAGCAAAAAGCTGCTGCCCCATTCGCCCAGCTTGTGCCTCACGTTTAATGTAGTCACCGTCAACTGTGTCTCCGGTCCAGGGAGATACTGCTACACCGCGCCGAATGGTGCCGTCATCTGGGTATGCTCGGGCCACTTCTTTGCCTCGAACGATCTCAAAATGACACTCAGCCCAGTTAGGATCGCACAGAACCTTGACCGCAATCGGATCTGCGCCCTTCTGAAGCCACCAGTTTGGAGATAGCGGTACTGGCTTGCCAGTTGAAGGGCAGGCAACGGTACGAGCCCAGAGGTAGAAAAGTGGCGTCTCGCGCTCACTCTTGGCAAAAAAAGGCTCTAGCTGTGTGCGTACACGGCGACTTAATTCCGTACCCCAGCGCTGAATATCATCACTCAGCTCAACACCAAAGCGTGCAGGATAATCAAGGCTGGCCGCAAGGATGGTGGACGCGACCGGATTCAATTCATTGGCATACGTAGTAAACCCAAATCGCAAGCTCTCAAAAGGAATGGAGCCACCACCAGCAAAGCTGTCAAGTACTGTAGGCTCGCGAGTGCCCCAGCGTAGCTCTATAAGATCCTGCACCAGGACAATATCATCCTCAGATGGACTAATCGTAAAAGCGCGCGGATTTGTGAACGGGTTCGCAACCCTCTCGCCATGCTGGCGGGCCCAACGTAGAAGCTTGCTCGCTTGAACAACATCGCCGCGAATACCAAGCAATGCTTGAAACCAACGATGGTAGCTCTCTTCGGTAGGGAAACGACTCAGCAAATGAGGTGGCCAGGTTACCTCCCAGTTAGGCAGGAGACTAGCCAGAACGGCGGCACGACTTGCTGTGAGTGGCCGACGTGCGAACCATATGTGCAATCGATTTATCGGCGGGTGCTGGCCTGTACTATTCTCACGCCTAGACTCAATACCCATCTCCTCGATGGGTAGCCAGCGCTCAATCAGTAATTCTTGTGTAGAGGTAGTCATGCTGTTGCCTTGAGCTATCATGTCAGTGCGATGTATTTCAGACGACTACTCATCTGCGAGCAGAACCCGCAGGGCGCGCAGCGCGCTCCCCCGGCCCTTCTGGCGGGCGCATTTGCTGAACCAGTAGTATGCCTCTTCGCCAGGCATGGAGCGGATGCTGGCCGCAATCGCCTCCATGCGTGCCACCTTTGACAGCGGCTTGATGGCTAGGAAGAGCAACCCCAAACGCACGCCGGCCTCCTCGCCAAGGGCAATGGGGTCGCGACGCTCTGGGCTGAGCACTGTTGCGCGCTGGCCCGTACGGCGCAGTGCCTCAAGCACCTGATCGAGGGCTACCTGCAATGCGGCACCGCTCAGCGTCACCACATGACGGAGCGGGGCGTCGGCGCTATCGCCGGTGCGCGGCATATGCTGATAGAGCGCCAGGCAGTAGCGCGGCCCGCTGTCGCTCGCAGCGGCACGCGGAAGCACCCGTAGCTCAAAAGATGGGCTGGCAACCGTACTCACACTATATGCTCGCTCGCGAAGTGTCGCAGTCATACAGGGTCCTTCGCCGGCTCAGCGTCGAGGACTAGACGACCCATATCCATACTACAGAACACGTCACGGATCGTCTGGAACTGCGATCCATAGGACTCCAGAGGCTCGGCGAAGTCGGCGCGGAGCGTGGTGCGGACGGTCAACTTGCTTGCCTCACCGCTGAACGCCTCCGTCACCATCTTGAGGCGCTTGTAGCGATCCCAGCCGCCCTTGAAGCTGACGCTCAACTGCTCGCCAGGGCCGAACTCCGCACCGAGGCTCTGCTCAAGCTGGAACTGGCCCTTGCCCATCTGCGGGATGATCAGCCCCAGGGCGCGGATGTCGCTGGCCCCAGCCTTACCGGCACCCTCGATCATAATCACCAGGCGCGTAATAGCGCGCACGCCCTGGTCGCCACACTGATCCACAATCGCCTGAAATGCCTGGGCCGGAGCACCCTCGGCGTGCAGGCGGATCACCTTGATTGCTGGCCCGCCGCCGATGTTCCCACCAATGTTCCCGCCGTTCCCACCTTCACTGCCGGTGTCGCCATCATCACATGTACACTGCGAGATCGGATGATGGCAGACCGGGCAGGTCGCCTCAGGCTCAGCAGCCTTGTCGCCCTTCATCTTCAGGCCCTGCCGACGCGCTTCATCGGGCAGGTAGAGCAGCACATCATCGCTGATCTGCGGCGAGGGCGGCGGCACCGTTGCATTGTACCCGAGTTGCTCGATTGTGTCGTAGTAGACCCAGACATCATGCTGGATTCCCGAGCGGATTGTCTTCTTGAGCTGGTTGATATCCAGCAAGATGCGCAGGCTCATGCGCTTGGCAAAGGCGCGGCGCAGATCCTCCGCGCTCATACTTGGCTGGCCAGAGTCCCAGGCTTTCGCGCGCACATAGGTCGGTGCCACATCGGGCGTATCTGCGGTAATTACCTTATCGAGCTGGCGCAGCATGCGCAGCACTACCTGCGACTGGTCGCGGTCGATATCACCCTGATCCTGGGGCGGCAGCACCTCGTGGCTGAGCGATGCGTGGCTCTGCGGGGCGTCCGCGCTCGGATAATAGAAGTGGCTATAGGTACGTGTGATTGCGACGCGCACCTCCAGCTCGGACGTCTTCTGCATATCCTTGAGCTTATCACGCTGCTCGCGGTTGAACTCACCCATCCGCCCCGCGTCACCAACTATTCGGGCGAACGCCAGGTGGCGCTGGGCCACCTCCACCATGCGCTCAAGCTGTCCCTGGTCTGCCACCAGGAAGAGCACATTGTTGCGATAGGTTCGATAGCCCTCTAGCGACCCCGTGCGCTCGGCCAGCTTCCGCACCAGATCGGGCGGTGCGTTCGTCGCCACCGTGACCGCAGCCGCGTCATAGTGGATGATGACGAGCTTTGGCGGCCCGGCGTCATCATCGACATCGGCGGCCTCGACTGGAAAATAGACTGGCTGGAGCGCGCCCTTCTTCCAGATCTGGCGGATGCGGCCATCAAGCTCGGCCTTAGCCTTCATCTTTCCGACGAGAGCCATCTCATCGGCAACGATCTTATTCAGCGCAGGTTCCGTCTTAAAGCGGAAGTTGCGACCGTCATAATCCAGGAACCAGCAGCTATCAACGAGGCGCTCAATCGCCTTCGTGATCAACGTCGGGTCATCCTGGGGCTGAATCGTCGCGAGCATCAACTCCGCCAGAGGGAGGCCAGAAGCCGTGCCCTGGGTAAGACTGTGGAGGAAGATCGTTGTGGCGACCCGGCTGGCGTATGGGGACTTGCCAGAAGCCACCCAGTTGCTATCGATACTCTGGGCGTGGGACGGCGAGCCCAAGAGCGGACTTACAATATCAGCCTCAATCACCTGCTGAAAGGCCGGGCGAACAAGGCGACTGGTCAAATCCTCGCTGATCTGCGCCACGCTTAGGTCGATATGGAAGGGGTGGATGAGGATCGCACCGGCGGGCCGCTGATCCCAAAGCTGGCGTACGACCGCCGCAAGCAGGCGCAGGGCACCGCGGGTCTTCTGGAAGTTCGGGATGGTCGAGACCTTGCGGTTGAGCGCATTGAGCAGCTCCGGGTGAAACGGGTAGGACTGGACGATCCCACTGGCATACTCGGCCCGGCTGGCATCCTGGGGCAGATCCGTGCCCTGGTCGGTCAGCCGCACAAAGGTGCCCTGATACGCATCAGCGATCTCCTGAGCAGCCGCCTGATCGACGTTGCGAAAGAGGCGATGCGTGACGATCGCGGCAATCTCGGGCTCTCCGGTGGGCGTGATCACCCGCTCCTGGCGGGCCGACACCCGGCGCGCCTCACTCAACTCTTGCTTGAGCTCATCGGTCTCCCGGCCAAAGGCATCGAAAGAGTCCGCGAGCGTCAGCACAACAACCACATGTTTCTGGCTGGAGGCATATTCAAGTAACGACATCAGGAACGCCACCGTCTGCTCACCGAGATCGCCCCGGCCTGTTCCGGTAGCAATCGCCTTCGCCGTGCGTAGATGGCGCGCAACCTCATCGAGCATGATGATCGCGGGCTGCTCGCCGATCAGTTCGCCCCAGACGCCGGTGCCAGGAGCCGCCTTCGAGCGCTGGTCGCTCTCGGCAAACAGGTCGTAGCCTGCGACACCCCCGAGCTGGTACGCCAGCTCGCCCCAAAGCGTATACGTCGTGCAGTCGCCGTGCGGAATACCACGAGTCGGGTCGAGGTCTGAGCCAACCACCCCGGCAATCTTGACCACGCCAGGCAGAGGAAGCAGCTCGGCACTGACCACCGCCCGTGCCTCCGGGGCACCTTTAGCAGCGTGGTAGAGGGCAATCAGGTTATGGGTCTTACCGCCGCCGAAGGCCGTCTCAAGACGCACAATTGCATTGCTTCCCGAGCGCTGGCCAGTCACCCGGCCCAGCGCCTCCATGAGCAGCAGGCGCAGGCCCTCAGTCGGATAGGTGTTATCAAAGAAGGTGGCAGGATCCTGATAGATAGGCTCAGCGCGGCCATCGAGCACGTCCTTGAGCCGCGCAGCAAAGGTATCTTCGGTCAGTTCGCCCTTCAGAACTTCAATGCGTGGCTGACATGTTTCAAAGATTGGTCGCATAGTGCCTCGTTGGGAAAGGGAATGGCTGCGCTTCTGACAGTATACAAGCAAGCAGCACGGCAAGTATAAGAGCCTGTCCAATATTCCAACGCTGGAGGGGAGGTCGCGCAGCAAGCAGGTGTTTGTGGCGTTGGAAAGCCATAGGGAGCCCCTCACTGGTGGTAGACTGAAGGTGTTGAAGCCGACCAGTCAGACCAGGAGGGGTACGATGATCGTAGCACCTGCGGCGGCGCCTGTCCACGCCGAGTCGTACGAGACGGACCTGACCGATGCGGAGTGGCAGGTGTTGCGGCCCCACCTGGAGGTGCGGGCCAAGACGGGCCCGGAGCGGAGGGTCGATCTGCGGCGCGTGTTCAACGCCTTGCGCTACAAGCTGCGCACGGGCTGCCAATGGCGCTTGCTGCCCAAGAGCTTTCCACCGAAAAGCACGGTGAGCTACTACTTTCAGCAATGGACGAAACAGGGCGTCCTGATGCGCTTGAACGATCTGCTGCGCCGGCAGGTGCGCACCGCGGTCGAGGGGAGGGAGCACGCCGAGGCTACGGCGGGTGTGATCGACACCCAGAGTGTGAAGAGCACGGAGGCGGGTGGCCCCGAGCGCGGCTTCGATGGGGGCAAAAAGGTGTCGGGCCGCAAACGGCACCTGCTGGTGGACACCCTGGGCTTGTTGATCACGGCGGTCGTGCATGCGGCCAACCTCTATGATGGGGCCGGTGCCGTCCGCGTGTTCGAGACGACCGCGCAGCGCGGCATTCGGCTCAAGAAGATCTGGGCGGACCAGACCTATCGCGGGACCCTGCGGGCGTGGATGGCCGAGCGACAGCTTGGCGATCTGGAGATTGTCGAGCGGCTGCCCGGTCAGCGCGGCTTTCAAGTCCAGCCCAGGCGCTGGGTGGTCGAGCGGACCCACGCCTGGATGGGGCGCAACCGCCAGTTGAGCAAGGAGTACGAGCACAACCCACGCTCCTCCGAAAGCTGGCTCTACCTGGCCTCCATCCGGCTCCTGACCCGCCGCCTCACCAAAGCGGCGTAAACCCCAGGCGGTTCCGTGCTTGGAATATTGGACAGGCTCTAAGTCTAGATGCAGACAACATATATTGGCGCATCTAGCTCTGGTTGTTTTTCGCGATCCTATCCGACAGGCGTGGGAAGTACGGCACATGCACCAGTCCGACCGCGCGCTGCTTGGCCGCCTCGCCGCGCCTGTCGTAGCGCGAGGTGGTGGCCGGGTCCTCGTGGCCGGCGAGGCGCTGGACGACCGCCATGTCCGCGCCGGCGTCAAGCAGCCCGCTGATGAAGCTGCGGCGCATGTCGTGTGGCGTGAAAGGTGCGACCCCAGCCTCTCTTGCACGGCTCGTGCATACCACCGCCATCGCCTGGCCGGCCAGCCGCCGGGGCACCAGGGCACCGCCCTTCACCAATCCATAGAAGAGCGGTCCCGGCTCGACACCACGCGCGACGATCCAGTCGCGCAGGGCCGAGCGGGCACCGGTCGGGGCGTAGACGATGCGATCCTTGTCGCCTTTGCCACTATGCACGGTCAGCGCCCCACTCTCGGGATCGTAGTCGGCCAGATCCAGGTCGGCGGCTTCGGCGCGGCGCAAACCTGCCCCGCGCAGCAGCGCGATGATGGCGGCGTCGCGAGCGCCTGCCGGGGTCGGGTCATCGGCGCAAGCTTTCAGCAGTGCGGCGACCTCTCCGTCGGTGACGAGCCGGCCACGGGGCAAGCGCTGTGCGCGGATCGTCCCGAGGTCGGTCGCGGTATCGTGGTCGTCCGCGCTGATCTGCCCCAACCGCCGCGCCTCGCGCAGAACCCGACGTAGGGCGGCCAGCAGCTTATTCGATGTCGCTGGCGCGTAGCGATCCTGGAGTCGGGCACGGATGGCAGCGGTATGCTGGTAGCGTAGGGCTGCCCAGGGTACATCGAGAAACCGCAGGTCGCGACCCGCATCATCGCGCCGCTCGGGCGTCCCGAGCATCTCAGCAATGATTGTGAGGGCCGTGCGCATGGTACGCCGCGAGCCCTCGCCCAGCGAGGATAGGTAGACGGCGGCGGGGTTCTGATCCAGCGGGGTTGGGGAGAATGCTGGCGGGACTGCCAGTGCGATGGGATGCGCTGGGATGATGGCATGGTCGTCGGTGTGCATAGGTGAGTCATCGCCTGCGGGAAGACATCTTCTCGTGAACAAATATAGCACGTGTAAGCTGCGCCGACAATAGAGAGGGCACTAAATTTAGTGACATCTTTATCGTCACTGCTCACCCTGGTTCCCCCAGACCTGCACCTTCACTCCTTCGCGCTCGCCCTCCCAGAGCGGCACGGTGCAGGTACGCCGCAGCAGCTGCTTCCAGAGCTGGGCGTGGGCGAAGGTCTCCTCGTCGGT
>JAAXUL010001188.1 GCA_013336035.1 Chloroflexales bacterium | reverse complement strand
GTGCGCGAAGAGCCAGTAGTCGGCCTCGGGCGCCGCCCGCGCCGCCCACTGGAGCGTCAGCGCGAGGGCCTGGCCGCGCCTGGCCTCGGCGGCCTGGTCGAAGCCGCGCAGCTCGAGGGCCGCGCCGAAGCCGGCCGCGCGCTCGTGGGCCACAGGCGGCGGCACCTGGTAGATCCACGCGTAGTCGACGCCGTGCCGGCGCACGGTGTGCAGGGGCGTCATATGCCTGTAGAAGCGATCGAACGGCGGCGCCGGCGTCCCGCCCTGGACCTGGGTCACATAGACCACCACATAGCCATTCTCACGGTGCAGCTGGCCGTTCACCGGGTAGTCGGCCTGGGCGCCGGTGCGCAGGAATGGGTTGAGCACGGTGGTGCGCTCTGAGGTCACCGCGACGCCCGTGATATCCGGCTGCTGGTTGAGCCAGTCCGCCACCTGGTTCAGCCCCTCGCCCCAGCCGAGCTTGAAGGTCTGGGCGCCGGTGGGCGTGCCGCCGAAGAGCTGGCTAAAGTAGATCAGGTTGTAGGGGTGCCACCAGGCCAGGGTGGCCAGGTTCAGCGCGCCCACGATGCCGATCAGCGCGCCGTAGCGCCATAGCGCGCCGGCGCGCCGCGCGCCGAGGCTGGCGAGGGCGATCAGCCCGGCGGCGGCGAGGATGCTGAGCGCCGGGGCCGTGGGGATCAGGTAGCGGTCGAACTTCTTGGGGAAGACGCTCATCGCGGCGATGAACAGCACGGCGAAGCCCGCCAGGGCCGCCAGGGTCGGGCGCGCCTGGCAGAGCTCTTTGGCGCGCCGCCACACGAAGGGCAGGGCCAGGAGCCCGAGCAGCGCCCAGGGGGTCAGCCGCAAGGGCAGCGCGGTTGGGTAGTAGGCCAGGCCCGGCGCCTCGTCGCGGCGCCCAAGGAAGAAGTTGCCGGTCTCGTGGGGCTGGGCGCCCTCGGCGAGCACCCCCAGCTGTAGCTGGGCGTAGGCATCCATAGGGTTTGCCCACAGCGCGGGCCAGAGGGCGAAGACCGTCACGGCGCTGACCAGGCCCCAGCCCGCCAGCACTGCGACAGTGCGGCCCCGTGGCCAGGGCGACCCGCCGCGACGCCAGTCGGCCAGCCAGACTATCAGGGCCACCGACGGCAGCAGCACCAGGGCCGGTGATTTGCTGAGGAAGGCTAGCCCGGCGCAGACGCCCGAGAGGATCAGCCAGCGCGGACGGCGCGCTAGCTCGGCGGGCTCGGTGTCGGTGGGGTGAAGATAGCAGCAGATCGCGAGCAGGCTCAGGGTGGCGAATGTGCCTGCCAGCGCATCCACATGCAGCAGGCGGCTGTAGCCGACGAAGAAGGGGTCGGTCGCCCAGAGCAGCGCCGCGAGCGTCGCCAGCGGGCGGGGCAGCAGGCGCCGCAGCATCAGGTAGCCGAGCAGCACTCCGGCGACGTGGACGAGCACGGGAGGCAGGCGGAAGAAGGTCAGGGCGACCGAGAAGGTTATGCCATCGAGCAGACCCCAGTCGAGCAGGGCGCGGCGCGTGACGATGCCCGCCGCGCCGAGCCACATCGTTGTGACCCCAGGGTGGGTCGAGATGGCCGTGGCTGCCCAGTCGCCCCTCGTGATCGCGCCGAGGAAGTCGTGGGAGCGGTGGATCCAGAAGTTTGCTTCGTCGCCGGTGAGGAAGAGGTCGAGGGCGAAGATGCGCGGCAGCAGCGCCGCCAGACCAATAAGCAGGTAGCTGGCCGTAGTTTTAATTGACATAAGCCCTAGCTGTCGGCCGGGACGTCGTTTGCGGTTATTATACGCGAAGTGACGGGCCGCCCTCGCTGAGGCATGGGCCAGCCTTCTCGACGGAACAGCACCCACCAACCGTATGCGCGTAGCGCTCTATAACCTTACAACCACAACCAGGTTCGGCGGCGTCGAGAGCTTCGTATGGGACCTGGCCCGCGAGCTAGCCGCGCGTGGCCACGACGTGGCGGTGATCGGCGGGGTCGGCCCGCGCCGCGAGGCGGGGCCCGGCGTGCGCGTCATCACCTTCCCCTTTGTGCCCCGCGCCTTCTTCCAGTCGCTCCCGCCCCTGCGGCGGGCCTACGCCGAGGCCAAGCTGCTCGAGCGCCTGACCATGGCCGTGGCCGCCCTGCCCGAGCTGTGCCGCGGCGGCTACGATGTCATCCATATCCAGAAGCCGTACGACATGGGCCCCGCGCTGCTGGCCCGCCGCCTCTGCGGCGCCCGGGTGCTGCTCGGCTGCCACGGCGAGGACTTCTACCGGGGCGATCGGCTCCTGGCCCGCCAGGTTGACGGCGCCGTGTCGTGCTCGCGCTTCAACGCCGAGACGGTGGCGCGCCGCTACGGCACGCTGCCGCGGGTGATCTATAACGGCATCGACACGGCCCTCTTCCGCCCTGTCGCCCCCGACCCCGCGCTGCGCCGCGCGCTGGGCCTACCCGAGGGCCTGGCGGGCGCATCGCATGCGCCCCTACTCTTGTTCGTCGGCCGCCTCCAGCCCTGGAAGGGCGTCGAGACGGCGATCCGCGCCCTCGCGCTGCTGCCTGGCGCGCACCTGGCCGTCGCGGGCGACGGCGAGGACCGCGGCCGCCTAGAGGCCCTGGCCGCCAGCCTGGGCCTGTCTGCCCGCGCCCACTTCCTGGGCGCCGTCGAGCGCGCCGAGCTGCCGCGCTACTACGGCAGCGCCGATCTGCTGGTGGCCACCAGCCACGCCCGCGAGACCTTCGGGATCGGGCTGG
>JAAXUL010000023.1 GCA_013336035.1 Chloroflexales bacterium | reverse complement strand
CATGAGCTAAGCGATCCGCGTTGCGGCTGGAGGCCCTCACCCCTCTCTCGGGCTGCGCCTGTAGAGAGGGGTGAGGGCCTTTTGCACTTCGGTGGTGCTGGCGGGTCGCTTATGCTCGGCAGTGCCAGGCTGTGACCCGTGACCCGTAACTCTGGCCCGGCCACGTATCACGGCCGGGTGGCCTCCGCGGACGCATAGGCCTGCTCGAGCCTGGGGATGATCGCCGACCAATCGTAGCGGGCGGCGACGTGGGCGCGGCCGGCGGCGCCGAGGCGGCGGCCTAGATCGGGGTCGGCCATGAGGCGCAGGGCCGCCTCGGCGAAGGCGCGAGGGCTGTCGGCGATAAGCAGCTGCTCGCCGTCGCGCAGGCCCGCGACGCCCTCGACGCCCATGGGCGTGCTGACCACGGGCGCCTCCATGGCCAGGGCCTCGAGCAGCTTCAGGCGCGAGCCGCCGCCGATCCGCATCGGCACCACGTAGAGGGCCGCCCCATCGATATAGGGCGCCACGTCAGGCACCTCGCCCACGACCTCGACGGCCTCGCCGGCCAGGGCGTGGGCGGCCCGACCGGCGGCCCGGCCCACCACAAGCAGCCGGGCATCAGCGCGGCGCCGCCTGATCAGGGGCAGCGCCTCGGACACGAACCAGCGCAGCGCATCGAGGTTGGGCCGGTAGTCGAGGGTGCCGGTGAAGGCCATCGTCGCGGGCCCCAGATCGCCCCGCACCGGCCCCGGCCGCACCAGAGCCGTGTCGACGCCGTTGGGCACCACGGCCAGCCTGGGCGCCGCCTCGCGCGCCAGGCTAGACAGGGCCGCGCGGTCATCCTCGGACACCACCAGCACGCAGTCGAGCTCGCGCAGCAGGCGCGCCTCGTAGCGGGCCAGCTTGCGCCACTGGGCGAGCGAGTAGAGCCCGCCGGCCATCGCGCGCGGCCGCAGGCCCAGGCCCCGCCGCAGGTCGGCCAGGGCTGCACGGCGCTGGAGCAGGTACTCGGCGTTGAACTGGTCGAGGACGAGGCGCGGCCCCATGCCGCGCGCCATCAGGGCGTAGCCGGCCATCTCGATGCTTTCGGCCTGCACCACGTCGTAGCGGCCCGAGGCGAGCAGCCGGCTGAGGGCCGCGGCGTAGGGCCGGCTGGCGTTGCGCAGCGCCATGTCGGGCAGCGGCGAGCCGATGGTGGTCAGAGCGCGGCCGGCCAGCGAGCGCGGGGGAGGGCCGATCACGGTGGCCACGCGGCACAGCTCGCGCAGCGGGGCCAGGGCGCCCACAGCGGCCTGGTCAGGCACAAAGCTGAGCAGCGTCAGCTCGTGGCGGGCCGCCAGGCCGCGGACCAGGTTGTAGATACGCAGGGCGCCCCCGCCGCGCGGCGGGTAGGGCGGGTAGGGCGCCAGCAACAGAATGTTCATAGGGTGACTCACGTCCAGGCGTCGCCGTCGCCCGGCCTGGGCGTCCGCCAGCCCTGGGGGTGGATCAGGTAGGCCGCGCCGCCAGAGGCGCGCTGCCAGCAGGCGTAGAGCTGATCGGCCCGGTACGAGCGCGCGACGACGGCCGGATCGCGCGCGGCGGGCTCGGCCACGAGCACCCGCTCACCCGCGAGGCCGGTCACGACCGTAATATGGCCCGCGCTGCGGCCGGTGGCCCCATCCAGCTCGCCCGGCCCCCAGCGGATACAGATCGGCACCGGCACGCCCGCGTCGGTCCAGCGGGCCAGCTGCGCGAGGCTACCTATGCGGGTCACATAGGCCGTGAGGCCGAGCGAGGCGGCGAAGGCGGTGTTGAAGGCCCAGTTGCCGGTGCCATCCCAGCCCGGGTCGTAGACCATAGGCGCCACTATGGCCGGCACGCTCTCGGTGGCCAGGAAGGGCGCCAGGCTTGCGTAGCCGGTGCGCTCGTGCCAATAGGCCAGCACCATCGCCAGAGCCGTAGGGCTAGACCAGAGGGGGGCATGGTCGGGGTAGCTGAAGTGCTGCGAGATGAGCAGAGGCAGGCGCAGGGCTGAGGGCCGCGCGGCGCTCTGCGCGCTGCCATGGCCACGCGGCGCCGATTCGTCCCCTCTCGCGGTCAGACAGAGGGCCAGGCTCTCGAGCTCGGGCATAGGGGCGCCGGGCTCGGCGCAGAGCAGCACGCGGGCTTGCAGGGCCGCGGCGGGCTGGGCCAGCATCAGCGTATCGGTGGACAGATAGCCGGCCGGGCTCGTCTGGGCGCCGAAGCTGGTACGGCGCGACTCGGCCACGGCGCTGTCCCAGACGGCGACGCGGAACAGCTTGGCCCAGGCCTCGCCGCTGCCGACGCGCAGCTGCGCCTCGACCCATGTGCCGGGGGGCGTCTCGGTGGCCCAGGTCGGGATGACCTGGATGGCGCCGCGGCCCGCGATGACGGGGCCGCAGAGGGCGATGCGGGCGTGAGGGCCGTCCGCGGACGTCGGCGCCTCGCGCGCCCAGGTCGCGATCGCGTCGGCGGCCCAGCGAATAAGGAAATGCGGAGTCATTGCGCACCAGCAACAGCGAGGCGGCCCGTCGGCCGCCTCTACTTTACCATATTTCGTTAAAACCCGGTTATCAGTCCAGCCCCTCCCACTCGGCCGGGCCCAGCAGATCGAGGTCGGGGTGGGCCTCGACCTCGGGCAGTAGGGGGGCGCTGACGAGCAGCTCCTCGAGGAGCAGGGTGTTCCTGATGCGGACGAGGCGGGCGTTGGCCGGGTCGGCCTGGCCACAGACCTTGACCGCCGTGGCGACAGCGTCGTGGCCGGTGGGCAGCGTGACGGGCAAGCCGCCCTTGCAGAGCCCGACGAGGCCCGCGGTGAGCACATTGATGTAGGTGGCGTGGAAGTCGACCTTGCCGGCCAGGCGCATGGTGGTGATGTCGGCCAGGCCCATCCCATTGGCGTTGCCGTGGGTCTCGGCGGTGAGGTCGAGGACGACGATCACATTGATCACGGGGCTGGGCAGAGGCGGCTCGCCGGGGATGGGCAGGCGCCCGATCACATTGGTGTCCATGCCGGTGCCGCTGATATTCTTGCCCAGCTCGTCGACCACCAGCACATCGATCCGGTCGAAGGGCAGGCGGGCCATGGCCACCTTGCTGCGGGCCAGCAGGCGGGCCTCGCCCTCGCCGCCGATCTGGTCAGGGGGTAGGGCCACAACCTCAGCCGTGTGCTCGCGGGCGTCCTCGATGATCGCGATGCCGCCGAGGACCTTGCCCCGCTCGACGACGACGCGGGCCATTGGCACCATCTGGTGCCGCAGGCCGTAGACGGCAGTGCGGTGCACCGTCTCGGCGCCCTGGCGCTTGCCGAGGCCGACGGCGCAGATCTTGGCCAGGCCGCTCTCGATCGGGCCGTCGAATGAGGTGTGGGTCTTGACCCGGTTGATCGCCAGAACCCCATCGGCCTCATAGGCGAGCCGGTCCATAAAGACCGGCGTGCCGTCGGCGATGCTGCCGACCTGCACGACCTCCATCGAGCTGTGGATGGGGCAGCCGACGCTAGCCTCGGTGATTCCGAGGGAGGCGAGCATAGCGGCCTGGCCGGCGGCGGTGGCGCCGCCGTGGCTGCCCATAGCGGGGACGATAAACGGCTCGGCCCCGGCATCGCGCAGCCAGGCCACGGCGGCGCGGGTGACCGGCACAATATCGCGGATGCCGCGGCTGCCCGCTGTAACGGCGACGCGCATGCCGGGGCCGAGCCGCGCCCGCAGGCCCAGGGCATCGAGTTGGGCGCGCGTCGCGCCGGGCACATCGGCCAGGGGCGCGGTCGCCCAGCGCTGGCGCACCCGGTAGATTTGGGGCAGCGGCGAATCGTTCTTCAGGTCGGCGCTATTGATCGTGATCTGCATGTGGCACCTCGCGTAAAGCAGTCTGCTACGCGCATTGTGCGACATCGCCGTCAAAACGCCAGTGAGAAAATGGTCATCGGCGCCTCGCGCCCGAGCGCCGGGGGGTGCCAGCCCCGACTATAGCTCAGTACTAGTTTTGGGTGCGAAAGTCTAAATGTCATTAGGAAGCAGTAAAGCCAGGCTATAGTGTAAAGGTTTTCATCTGCCTGGGGGCGACCGCTTCCCCGAGTGGGTGGTTGCCTCCCCGGGTGGTTGCCTACCCCACGACAGCTTGTCGGACGGGTGAGCCATTATCGCATGCGGTACTGGCCTCGTGCCTCCTGGTAAAGGGTCGCCAGCAGAGTCAGTTTTCGGCGCACTCCACAGTAATGGCTGCGACCAAGCTGTATCGCACCGGAGTCACCCTCAGCCAGCAGGCGATGGAACTCCTGGAGCAGCGATTCGACCGTGACCCCGTTCTTGGCAAGTGGTTCCTTTCCATCAAGCCCCTCGCGGCCTCGGGATAAACAGATGCTTCCGCTTCCCTAAGTCGATTGGTCACGCTGATGATCATCCGAGCCACGGGCCAACAACCAGGTTGCGGCGATATCATCAAGGCGGATGAGCCCACGCCAGATCGTCTTGACGCCCGGTTCGCCATCACCCGTGCGGGCCAGGAAGCCGCCCAAACGGGCCAGCATGTGGACGGCCTCATGCAACGTTGCTCTGAAAATCTCGGGTCGGGAGCGAGCCTGAACGAGCGACAACGAGCACCAAGCCACCCCCCATGGAGACTGAGGGCAGCTTTACTGTCGACTGGTGCTGTGATGCTCAGTCAGGCTGCCTGAGCTGGTTCTAAGCTCACCCGAAAGCCCAAGGCCCGCAGACGGCCCACTAGCCGTTTCGTGGCCCGCTCCCGATCGAGGGCATCAAATCACGCTCAAGACGTGTGGTGGTGGTGTCTTCTAGCGTGCGATGGAGCTGGAGCAGGTGCGCCGCCAGGGTCGGATCGTGGATGACCGGGGTCGCGAAGAAGGGCACGCCCTGATCGCGCCCGACCAGGTGCGCGGCTGCGCGCTGGAGCACGCCCGGGTTGGGGTAGATGCGATAGGTCCAGCCCTGGCCGGTGGCGGCCCGGCCGGTGTGGACGACGCCAGGGTTGATCACGGCGATACTACCGGCCGGCATCACCAGGCCGCTGCCGCGACGGTAGGGTGGGCCGAGCGCAACCGCGACCTCTTCAAGCTCGACGCAGCAGAGCTCGGCCTTCGCCTGCTGAGCGCCTGAACCGAGCGTTCGCGCTTTACGATGCGTCAAACCGCTTCTAGTCGACCATATCGCGCATTCCCGGTCGTAAGGCCCTTTTACTCCTTCTCGCTGCCGGCCGCAACACCCGCCCCGTACAGCGCCTCGCCCAGCTCTGTAAGGCGATCCAGCCCCTTCACCTCCTGCGGCAGCAGGGGGATGGGCAGCACCGGCACGCCGAAGCGCGCGGGCAGCTCGGCCAGGTAGCGGACCTGCATGTCCCGACGCGCCCGGCCGAAGGGCGTCGTCGCCGCTGCCTCGGGTAGTACGAAGTTCGCTACCACCAGTCCGGACCGGATGCCCAGCGTTCCGAGCTCGTCCACCGCGCGCGCCGCCTCGAGGATCGGGGTCGCCTCAGGGTACATGACGAAGGCAAAGGTGCTCTGGCGAGGGTCGCGCATCAGCGCGATCACCCCGCCAAAGCGCGCCTTCGCCACATCGTCGGCGGCCGCCCCGTCCACGCTGGCGAAGACCTTCACGTCGAGTTGCTTGCTCCAGTCCATCGGCAGCTCGAGCATGCGCAGGGTGTGGCCGGTGGGCGCCGTGTCGAAGACGATCACATCCCAGGCGGCCTGGGAGGCATAGTCGATGAACAGATCGAAGGCAGCGATCTCCTCAGTGCAGGGCGAGTCGAGCTCCTCGCGCATCACCGCGATCGACTCGGGGCTGCGACCGCGGGCCTGCGCGTCGGCGAGGATGCGCGCCTTGTACGCGTCGCCGGCGGCCTTTGGGTCGATCTTCGTCGCGAAGAGATTGGGTATGCCCTCGACCGGGGCTACCTGATCGCCTACCGGCACGCTGAGCACATCGCCCAGATGCGCCGCCGGGTCGGTGGTGAGCAGGAGCGTGGTGAGACCCTGTCGCGCCAGCCACACTGCCGTAATGCACGAGGCCACCGTCTTGCCTACCCCGCCCTTGCCGGCGAAGAAGATTGTGCGCCGCCCGCCGTCGGGCAGCAGGTGCGACAGGATGGCCGCCAGGTCAAGCTCAGGGGCGGCCCCACCGGATGTGGGAGAGCTCAGGATGCCCAGAGCCGCCGCGTCTCCGCCAAAGAGCAGGGCCGCCACGGTCCGCAACCGCTCAACACCCATAATCTCGCCAGCCAGCAGCGGCATCTGGCGGCTCGGGAGCGGTAGCTCGCGGGTGATCTGTTCCAGATAGCCCTGCTGCATCGCGCGCCGGGCCGCGAAGAGCGGGTTGGCCGCCTCCTCGGCGGGGATGACGCCGTTGACGATCAGGGCCTGGCTGACGATGCCGAGCTTGCCCAGCTCGTCGATTGCCCGCCGCGTCTCCTTGATGGAGGTCGCCTCAGGCTGCAGCACGAAGGTGAAGGTGGTCGCCGCCGGGTCGCGCATCGTGGCGACGGCGCGCTCGTACTTGTGCTTGGAGTCCTGGATGGCGGCGGCGGGGCCGATGCAAGTCTGCCCGCTGCCCTGCTCGGCGGCGTCGATGGCGCGGCTCCACTCGGCGGGCAGCTCGATGAGGCGCAGGGTGTGACCGGTCGGCGCCGTGTCGAAGATCACCACGTCGAACGCGCCCGCGGCGTCGGAGGGGGCGTCGATGAAGTCCGTGAAGCGGTCGAAGGCGGCCACCTCGGCGGTGCAGGGGCCGCTCATCTGCTCCTCCATCACCGCCACCACCGCCGGCGGGAAGATCGCGCGGATCGGGGCGAGGGCACGGTCCTTGTACTCCTCGGTCGCCCGGTCGGCGTCGATCTCTATCGCGAAGAGGTTGGGCACGCCGGCGATAGGTGTCACCGCGTGGCCGATCGGCTGCTCGAACACATCGCTCAGGTTCGAGGCCGGGTCGGTGGTGACGATCAGGGTGCGGCGGCCGACGTCGGCGTGGTACACCGCGGTCGTGCAGGCCATACTCGTCTTGCCGACCCCGCCCTTGCCCGAGAAGAAGAGGAACTGGGTCACTGCATACCCCCGCCAAGGGCTGCCTCGACTTCGGCGCGGGTCGGGTAGGCGCCGCTCTTGATCACTGCGCCGCGCACGGCGGTGATCGGCAGAGCCTCCATATTGCGCTCGCGGATGAGACGCATCACTTCGGCGTTGCCGGTGAACGCATGCGGCTGGCTCTGCATCTGGTAGCGCTCGACACGTAGGCCGCGCTCCTTGAGGGCCAGCACCAGCTCGTTGGTGTCGAGCAGGGTCTGGTCAAGAGCGGGGCCGCAGAGGCCGGTCGGGCAGCACATCGGTGGGTCGTAGATTGCCACGTCGACCTGGGTGGGTGCAGCGGGGCGGGTGTCAAGCAGTGAGATGGTGCTCATCAGAAAGAACTCCCTGTACAAAGCGGGCGTAGCCAGCGGCCTACGCGGGGACGACGGCGGGCAGCGGAGCGAACAGGCACGCCAGGGCGTCGGCGTGGACCGCCGGGCGGGCCAAGGTGAAATACTCGTGGCAGGCCAGCTTCTTCGCCTCCTCAGCGGGCGAGCCGGTGAAAGGTGGCTGCTGGCTGGCGTGGCACTGCATCGCGCGCACCTTGGCCTCACGGTGAGCTCCCACATCAATGGCGGCAATGGTGCTGCTGACGACATCGGCGGAGGAGGCCACGCCGCAGCCCTGGTGGGTCGCCTCCGAAGGCGTGATGTAGTAGAGCCGAGCATCCGGTAGCGCGGCCGCGTCGAAGGCCTCAGTAGTGAGACGGTGGATGGCCAGGTGGTCAGGGTGGCCCGAGATACCGTCCGGGCCGAAGGTAATCACGGCGTCTGGGCGATGAGTGATCAGCAGGGCGCGTAGCCGGCGCCGCACTTCATCAGGCGGGGCGGTGTCGAGCGCACCGTCGGTGTAGCCCAGGAGATGCACCTCTGCGACTCCCAGCGCTGCGGCCGCGGCACGCAGCTCGCCGTCACGCAGCTCAGCCGCGCGCATCGGCTCCAAACCGGGGACGCCGCGTTGACCGCTCGTCGCGGTGACCAGGGTGATCACGGCGCCCTGGTCGGCGTACGTTGCCAGGGTGCCCCCGATCGGGAAGCTCTCATCGTCGGGGTGGGCCAGGATGACCATCAGGGATCGGCGCGTCATTGCGGTGCTCCCTTCTGCGATACGGTTCGACAGATGTTGAATTATCACCGGAGACGCAGGGCAGGCCCGCGGCCTGCCCTGCCTACCTTAGCGACGACCGACGGTGATCGCGTCCGACGACACGATGCTGCTCTGCGGGCCGCAGATGGGCCGGCGGGGCTGGATGCGCGCCGGGTTGAAGAAGGCGCCGAACGCCGCATTCAGCGCGTCGAGGGCCTCACGCCGGATCGAGTAGTAGACCCAGCGGGCGTCCAGGGCGTCGCGCTCCACCTCCACCAGCCCAGCCTTGCGAAGGACGCTGAGGTGGTGCGAGGTCAGGTTAGGCGCCATCTCCAAGTGGTCGCCCAGATCGCAGTTGCACTGCACACCCTCCATCAGCAGATTCAGGATCTGGAGCCGCCGCGGCTCCGCGAGCACCTTGAGCCAGCCGGCCAGCTGCTGGGTGTCAGATGGTACATCAACCGTCATGACGGGCTCCACCGCGATAGTTCAATCACAATTGAATTGTAGGAGGCGAAGCGCCCACGAGCAAGCTCGCCTTGGTAGCGCTGCCGCAACGGTCTGTGGTGATGTCACTACGCCGCAGCCAGAAGCCAGACCCGCTGAGCGGCAATCAGGACCAGCGCCGTCGCAAAGACGCGCGTCAGGGTCAGGCTCTTTACACGCCTGGCCATAAAAGCGGCTCCGGTCTGGGCACCAAGCACCGCGGCAAGGGAGGTGAGTATGAGCAGCGGTACGGCGGTACGCCAGTCCACCATGCCCTTGCGGGCGAAGGTGACGGCACCGGCGATAGCGGTCACGCCGTTGAGCCAGAGCGCGAGCGGCATGATTTCGTGCTTGAGCTCGAAGCCGAAGAGCCCGAGCACGGGCGTGGCGATGAAGGCCACGCCCAGGCCCATCATCCCGGCGAGGAAGGACAGGCCGAACAGCAGCGCGGTGAGGATGACGTACAGCATAGGTTCACCTCTGACCGCCCCTGGCGAACGAGGCTAGATCACCAGGTTGAAGAGATAGCCGATGGCGATGATGCCGCAGGCCACGACGCCGACGAAGGTGGCGATCAAGCGTGGCTTGAGCACTCGGCGCAGGATGATCAGCTCGGGCAGGCTCAGGGCCACCACCGCCATCATGAAGGCCAGCACCGTGCCCAGGGCCGCGCCCTTGTCCATCAGCGCCTCGACGACGGGGATGATACCGGCCGCGTTGGAATAGAGCGGCACCCCGATCGCCACCGCCGCTGGCACGGACCACCAGGCGTCCTCGCCCAGGATCCCCGCCAGCGCGTCCTCGGGCACGTAGCCGTGAATGCCGGCACCCACCGCGATCCCAATGACCACATAGAGCCAGACCTTGCCGACAATTTCCCTGGTGTTCTGCCAGGCGCCGGCAAAGCGCTGCGCCCAGCTTGGGTGCTGCTCCGCCACGGCGCCGCCACCACCCTTGATCTGCCACACGAAGTCCTCGACGTGGCGTTCCATCTTCAGCCGGCCGATGACCATCCCGGCCACGATCGCAATCGAGAGCCCCGCAACCAGATAGATGCCCGCGACCTGCCAGCCGAACATCCCGAAGAGCATCACCAGCGCTACCTCGTTCACCATCGGGGCCGCGATCAGGAACGAGAAGGTCACGCCCAGCGGGATGCCGGCCTCCACGAATCCGATGAACAGCGGTACGGCCGAGCAGGAGCAGAAGGGCGTCAGCACGCCCAGGCCCGCCGCCAGCGCGTTGCCCACCCCCTGGCGCTTGCCGCCAAGCAGCGCCCGGGTGCGCTCAGCGCTGAAGAACGAGCGCAGCGTGGTGATGGCGAAGATCATCCCGCTGAGGAGCAGGAGAATCTTCGGTACGTCATAGAGGAAGAAGGCGACCGCCTCGCCCAGGTGGGAGCCGGAGGCCAGCCCAAGCAGGCCATAGGCGAGCCAGTCGGCCAGGGGCTGGATGACGTTGTAGGCGATCAGCCAGGCGACCGCCGCGCCAGCAACGGTGAGCCAGGCCCGGACGTCTGTGCCTCGGCTGGCCCTGGCGGGTGAGGGTAGGGTCTGTGCCATTGGGTGTGCCTCTGTATGCAGAAAATCGAATGTGTAGCCGCACAAAGAAGGGCGGCAGGGCCGCCCCTCACCCGCGTCGTGCCTACTTCACCAGCCAGCCGGCGATCTCGTCCTCGTTGGGGATGCGGCCCGACGACACCAGCACATCGTCCACGACCAGGCCGGGGGTCTGCATGATGTTCCAGCGCATCATCTGGGCGTAGTCGGTGACCTTCTCCACCTCGGCCGCGAGCCCACGCGCCGCGATCACCTCGCGCACCCGCGCCTCCAGCCGCTTGCAGTTCGTGCAGCCCGAGCCGAGGACTTTGACCTTCAGCATGGTTTCGTTCTCCTCTATTCGAGATCTTGAATGTAGACAGCAACGGCATCAACGAACGGACGGGCGAATGACATCAGCGCGTCGCGGGGTGACAGTTCGGGCAGGGGCAGTCGGCTGGCCGGAGCGGGATCGTGCCTGAGCCTGGTTCGCTGGCAAGCCCACGGGCGGCGTCGAGCACGGCGAAGACCTCGGGCCGTACGACCCGGTAGAACATATTCAGCCCGTCGCGCCGGTCAAGGACGATCCCGGCCGCGCGGAGGATCATGAGCTGCTGCGAGATGTAGGCCTGGCGTTTGCCCAGGACGGCTTCCATATGGCAGACACACTCCTCGCCGTGGCGCAGCACCTCAAGGATGGCCACCCGGGTCGGGTGAGCCAGGGCCTTGAAGAGCTCCGCAGCCTCTGTGGCTGCATCCGTCGTCGCTGCCGTCATCGCAGCTTCCTCCTCGTTCACGCGCTGCACCTACTATATTCCAGAACGTGAATGTGGTCAAGCTCAGGCGGGTTGCAATCGTATCACCCAACCGAACCATTTCATCACCTGGCCCAGGCGTCAGGTCCAGGGCATCACTCCAGCCAGAGTATGGTGCGGTATCTGAACCAGCTTGTTCAGCTGACCAGACACGCACAGATCGTCAGCAGCTCACTCGCCCATGTCACCAAGAGCAATGGGCCTGGTGCGCGGGGGTGCCTGGCGAGGGAGGAGCAGCGAGAGCATACCCGCCGCCAGCACGAAGGCCACCGAGGCCCACAGGCAAGCCACCAGCCCACCGTTCACGCCGGACTGGAGCCCGAGCTGGTAGAGCAGGCCCGAGAGCACCGTGCCAGCCAGGCGGCCCATCGCATTGGCCATGTAGTAGAAGCCCACGTTCATCGCCACCTTGTTGCTGTCGGTGTAGGCCAGGATGAGGTAGCTGTGGACCGCCGAGTTCAGCGCGAAGACCACCCCGAAGGCGAGTAGCCCGGCCACCACGGCCAGGGCCGGGGCAATGCCGTTCATCAGGGCCAGAGCAATCCCGGCGGGAAAGGCGGCCAGGGCGAAGGCCAGCCCCGTCGCGGTGCGCCCATCCGGCTCGTGCGCGCCCTCGACGCGACGGCGGATGAGACCAGGGGTGGATGCCTGCACGAAGCCGTAGCCAATTGTCCAGGCGGCCATGAAGCCGCCCGCCATCCAGAAGTTCCAGCCCAGCACGCTCACGAAGAAGACCGGCAGGCCCACCACAAACCAGACGTCGCGGGCGCCGAAGAGGAAGATGCGCGCCGCCGCCAGCATGTTCACCGCGTGGTTGTGCGAGAACATGTGGGTGAACTTGGCCTTCTTGTTGGCCGCCCCCAGGTCGCCTCGGATCAGCGCCATCGCGGCGACGAGGGCGGCGAGCACCAGGGCGCCCAAGAGCATGAGCGCAGGCTGGAAGCCGACCAGGGTGAGCAGCAGGGCGCCCAGGAAGAAGCCCACACCCTTGATCGCGTTCTTCGAGCCGGTCAGGATGCTGACCCACTTGTAGAGCTGGCCCTGCGTCTCGCCTGCGACGAGCTTCACTGCACTCTTCGACGACATCTTGGTCAGGTCCTTGGCGATGCCCGAGAGGGCCTGGGCCAGCATCACGTAGGGCACCACCAGGAGCGAGGGCGGGGCGAAGGCCAGCAGGCTCAGGGCGACGAGCTGTGTGCCGAGGCCCATAAAGAGCGTCGTCTTCAGCCCGAAGCGCGCACCCAGGTAGCCGCCGAAGAGGTTGGTGACGACGCCGAAGAGCTCGTAGAACAGGAACAGCGAGGCCACCTGGAAGGGTGTGTAGCCGAGCTGGTAGAAGTAAAACAGCACCAGCATGCGGATCGCACCATCGGTGAGGGTGTCGGCCCAGTAGGCGCCAGTAACCAGCATGTAGTTGCGGAGGTCGGCCCGCTGCCGGGCCAGCGCCGCGGGGTCGGGTGCCGCGGCCTCCGTACGCCCCTTGTCGGTGATGGTCATAGCTGAGCCGCCACCTTGCGCGCCAGCTCGACGTAGCGGTTGGCGTAGCCCCACTCGTTGTCGTACCAGGCGTAGATCTTCACCTGGGTACTATTGGTGACCATCGTACAGGCCGCATCGACGATCGCCGAGTGGGGGTCAGTCACGAAGTCCATCGAGACCAGGGGGCGTGTCTCGTAGGCCAGGATGCCCTGGAGCGGACCCTCGGCCGCGGCCTGAAGAGCCCGTTCACCTCGGCGACCGTGGTGGGGCGGGTAACCTCGAACACACAGTCGGTCAGCGAGGCGTTGAGCAGCGGCACGCGCACCGCCTGGCCGTCGAGCTTGCCGAGCAGCTCGGGGGTGCAGAACTTGCCGGTGGCCTCCAGCACGATCTCGACCCCGGCGTCGGCCCAGGGGACTGCACCGGGGTCTTTGATGCTGCTATGCCCAACGGCCTGGCCATCGTTGGCCTTTAGGCCGGCGCGAAGCGCTATCTCCAGGCTTGTGCCCTCACCGCGGGCCTCGTGGCTCCAGCGCCCGTGGACCGAGTCAAAGCTCAGGAGGTGGGCGCTGACCGCCGCGTCGCCGCCGATCTCGTTGATGTGAACGAACTCCAGCTCAGGCCAGCCCCAGGCCGCCCGCAGGGCCAGGCGCCCGATGCGCCCAAAGCCGTTGATGCCAACACGGACACTCATCAGGCCACCTCCTCAGCAACGGCGCGCTGGTCGCGCGCGATGAAGATCAGGAGCGAGCGGATACGCAGGGAGAGCTCGGTGAACGTGCGCGTGAAGGCGCGCCGCTGGGCCTCGGGCTCGGCAGCTGCGGGGTCGGGGATCGACCAGTGGGCCTGCCGCGCGGCGCCGGGAAAGCTGGGGCAGGTCTCGCTGGCCCGGTCGCAGACGGTCACGACATAGTCGAAGGGCTGTCCCTGGAAGGTATCCAGGTGCTTCACGCGCAGGCCCTGGCCCGCTTCGCCCAGAAGCTCGATGGTCAGGGGATGCACTGTGCCGGGCTGAGTACCGGCGCTGTATGCCTCGACTGCGCCCCGACTGATCTGGCGCAGCAACCCCTCGGCCAGCTGGGAGCGGGCGCTGTTCTCGATGCAGAGGAACAGCACGCGCGGCCGGCGGGGCTGCTCCACCGGAGTCGGCACGAGCGGCTTGGCGAGGCTCAGGGTCGGATGCAGCGCGGTCAGCAGCTGCCGGCTCAAGGCAATGAGCTCGTCGAGCAGACCGGCCTCCCGCAGAACCTGGTCTCCTACCACCTCGGCCTGCTCCGCCAGGCGGGCCTGGTCCAGGTGCATAAGAGCGACGCCGACGCTCGGGTCACCTACTACGGGGTCAATCTGGCTGCGCTGACGGCCCACTACGCCCAGCTCGGTGCCGCCCTGGCCATCCCGTCGGATCAGGGGCGCCAGGACCTGTCCGCCCTGACGGTGGTCGTCCTATGCCGAGCGAACAGCGCCCGCTCGCAAATGACCGAAGGCTGGCTGCGTGCCCTGAGCGCTGGGCGGCTCATCGTGCGCAGCGCCGGGACGCACCCGGCCGCGCTGCACCCCCTCGCCGAGCAGGTGATGGCCGAGGTGGACATCGATATCGGGCACCACCACGCCAAGCACGTGGATGTGCTGGCGCAGTTGCGCCCCGATGTCGTGGTGACGGTCTGTGATATTGCCCGCGAGGAGTGTCCGGTCTGGCCCCAGGCGACGACCCAACTGCACTGGAGTATTCCCGACCCGGCTGCCGTGACCGACCCAGAGGCCCAGCTGGCCGCCTTCCGTGTGGCGCGCGACGAGCTACGCCTGCGCGTGGAGGGGCTGCTCGCGCTTCTGGCCACCCCATCCCGGCTGGGATAGGGCCGGTGGCCGGAGCAGGCCCAGGTGGTTTCAGCGTGCTGGCAGGCCTACCCGCCCAGCTGCGCCATGCCGCGGAGCGTGGGCTGGAAGCCCTCGGGCAGCCCATGCCCCCAGGGTTTCAGCGCCACGGCATGCCGGATGCGCTGCTCGAGCTCATCCAGGCTCGCCCCAGCGCGCACCGCCGCGCGCAGATCCAGCTCATCGTCCCGCAGCAGGCAGAGATGCAGCCGACCGTCGGCGGTGAGGCGCATGCGATTGCAGGTGGCGCAGAAGGGGTCGGTGACGGCACTGATGAACCCAAGCGTGCCGGGCGCACCAGGGATGCGGTAGCGCCTCGCCGGATCGCCCGCGGACTGGCCGTCCGGCTCCAGCGGGCCAACGTGGGTTTCGATGCGGGCGATCAGCTCAGCGGTGCTGACTACGCCCTCCTCGGCCAGGCCGGCCACGCCGCTGAGCGGCATCACCTCAATGAAGCGAAACTCCCAGGGGTGACACCTCGTCAGCTCGGCAAGCCGCACCACCTCGTCGTCATTCATCCCGCGCACGATTACCGCATTGAGCTTCATCGGGTGCAGGCCCGCCTCCTCGGCCGCCCAGATCCCTGCCCAGACCTCGTCGAGGCTACCGCCGCGGCTCATTTGGCGAAACGTCACGGGGTCGAGGCTATCGATGCTGATGTTCACCCGGTCGAGCCCGGCGGCCTGCAGCGGCCCCGCGAGTGCGCGCAGCCGGAGCCCGTTGGTGGTCATCGCAATGTGCTCAATCCCCGGGATCGCCTTGATCGCGCGCACCAGCTCGACGATTCCATGCCGCAGGGTCGGCTCGCCGCCGGTGAGCCGGATCTTGCGGAAGCCGGCAGCGGCGGCGGCGCGCAGCACCATAAGCAGCTCGTCGTTGGTAAGCAGCTCGGGGCGCGGCAGAAACGGCATGTCCGCGCTCGGCATGCAGTAGACGCAGCGCAGGTTGCAGCGGTCGGTGAGCGAGACGCGCAGATAGTCGATCCGCCGGCCGTAGCGGTCATGGGCAGGCATGCCAAGCAGCTGGGGCTGGACATGGCCCGACTCTATCCCGGCGCGGGGGACGAGGCTCATCACGGGGTGCGTATGCATCAGTCTGTCCCTCGGGCCGCCTACCGGCCGGCATATCGAGCGGCAATCGTGGGCTGCCCGCTTGCCGCATAGGACGGGTGATCGCGATCCGCCTCAGCCGGGGGCGAGTGCGGCTGGCCGGGTCGCCATCAGCTGGGTCGCGCGGGTGAGATCCTCGGGCCGGTTGAGATTCAGGAACGACCGCCCATCCGGGTCCAGGGGCATCCACCAGGCCGGATCGAGGTAGCGCACGGCGAGGCGGCTCACGACGCGCGGCGGTCATAGCCATGCCCTACGCGGCTTCACGCGCCGCGTCGATGGGCTGATAGTAGGCGTCCTCTGCGCAGGTCCGGCAATAGGTCCGCCCGTCGCGCACCACCTCGCGCTCGTTGATAATCTCCTCGCCACAGACCTCGCACTCGGCCCGCACCCCGTTGCGGCTGATCAGGGTCTTGAGATCGAGCGTGAGGCGCACAGGCCAGGCCTCCAACAGCTCCTCGTCAGGCATCACCTGGTAGGCCTCGAGGTAGGCGTGCCAGCGGCTCTGGGCATCAGGGGCATACTGGTGCGCCAGCTCACGGGCGCTCGTTCGCGGGCGGATGCGAAACGCGCGGCCATCGCGGCTGTCCACCACCGTCGCGGCGACCTTGCCCAGATCGACCAGGCGCATCGTGCGCCGGCCAAACCAGCAGCCCGTTGCCACACTGACGCCATCGGCGAAGCAGCCGTCGGTTTCGACAAAGGTGTAGAGGCGTTTGGTGGTCTGCGGCAGGGCCAGGTCGAGCAAGGTTCCGGCGTACATGCCGATGCGGGCCCCGAGCACCTGGCGTGGGCAGAGGTGGTGGTGCAGCGCCGCCGATTGCGCCAGCAGCCCGGCAAGCTCCGGCGGCGCCTGGTCCAGGATGGTCATCATGTCTCCACAGCAGGCCCAGGGAGGGCGCGCCCTCCCTGGGCGATGGGCTCCGTAGCGATAGCCCCTACCCGGCGGGCTCGAAGTTGATCGGCTGGTAGGTCAGCTTGGCGTCGAGGTCCTCGAGCCGGCCCAGCCGCCGGAGGCCCGCGGCGCTGCCCTTATAGTAGGGGATGATCACCTCGGGGTCGACGTAGGGCGTCGTCAGGCTGTTCTGCGCCCCCTTGGGGTGGGCAAAGAGCATGAAGAGCGTGCCGGGCTTGACGCTAGTACTGACCACCGTGTAGGCGATCGTCTCGCCGTAGTCGTTGTAGAGCTGCACGATGTCGCCGGGCGTCAGCCCCTCCTTGGCCGCGTCGGTGGCGCTGATCTCGATGAAGGACAGGGGCACCCGCTCGGCGTGGAAGGGGATGCGCAGGTCGTTGTAGAAGCTCTGCCAGTTGTTGTTGCGCCCGTTGGTCAGGAAGTAGGGGTACTTGTCAATCTGGGCCTGCACCAGGGCGGGGAAGCCTGGCCAGGGTGTCGGCATGAGCTTGGCCTTGCCGCTCTCGGTATAGAAGGGCTCGCCGTTCTCGAAATAGCGCACCCGCCCCACCGGCTTCCCATCGACGACTGTCACCGGGGTCTGGATGCCGTTGTTGCCCGCCTCCTTGAGGAAGGCGTAGTCCACGCCCTTGTAGCGCTCGGTGCTGGCCTTGACCCCATCGCCGAAGGTCGCGCCGCCCTCCAGGAAGACCTCCTCAGCCGTTTTCCAGCCGAAGCCGCTGAAGCGTTGGACCAGATCCGCATTGCCGTCCGCCTCGGCCAGGGCCTTGATCCGGCCCGCGAGCATGCCGAAGATCTTCCAGTCGGGCTCGGCGACCCCCGGCGCACCCATGAAGGCCTCGTAGAGGCGCAGCCGACGCTCGCCGTTGATCGAGGTGATCGGGCTCTCGCCCCAGGCCGCCGCCGGAAAGATCACGTGGGCGTGGCGCCCGGTCTCGATTAGGTAGAGATCCTGGTCGATGATGAACAGCCCGCCCTTCGCCGTCGCCTCGAGGATGGCCTTCGCTTTGGTCGCGTTGTCGGCAGCGAAATTCGCATCGATCGCGTCGCGCACCAGAGCCCCGCGGCGCTGCAACGTCTCGCGCATGCGCTGGGCGTTGAGCGTGGTCACCACCGGGTTGCAGCCGGCCACATAGAAGACACTGCCCTGGCCCTGGGCCAGCAGGTCATCAATGTAGGGCGCCGGGCGCGGGCCGGGGTAGCCGGGGCGCACATAGCCCTCCTGGTGTCCACCCAGCCGGGAGCAACCGGTGCCGGGCCGACCGACATTGCCGCTCAGCAGGGCCAGGTTGACGATGCTGGCGATGTTCTGGTAGTTCTTCAGCCCCCAGATCATCCCTTTCTCGTAGGTCAGCAGCGCCCGCCGCCGCGCGCCGCCCGTCTTGGGCTCGGCGATCCAACTGGCCGCCTGCTCCATCTGCGCCCGGCTGATCCCGGTCAGCTTCTCGGCCTCGGCGATCACCACGTCGAGGCTCTTGCCCATCTGGAGGCTCTGGTCGAGGAAGGGCTGCACCGTCTCGGCCTCGATCCGGTTGGTGAGGAAGTCGCTGTCGTGCCAACCCTTGTCGTAGATGATGCGGGCGATGGCGTTGAGTAGCGCGATGTCGGTGCCGGGGTTGAGCTGCAGGTGCAGCACATTCTCCTTGCCCCCAGCCTCCTCACTCACCACCACGCTCGCGGTACGCCGCGGGTCCACAATGATGATCCGACCCTTTTCAACCGGCTCGTCACCCAACTCCTGCTTTTTCAGCGCGAGTGTCGTGCCCTGAAGATTGGGCAGCATGTGGACGAGATAGTAGTTGGTGTGGGTCTCGTAGGGGTTGGCCCCCCAGACGACGATCGTGTCGGTCAGCTCGGCGTCCACATAGGCGTTGTTCAGCTCGGGCACACCCATATCGCGCGAGGCGTGAACCTCGGAGTTGTAGGCGGGACGATTGTGGATGCTGGCGTTGACCGTCTTGACGCCCTCGAAGAAGAACTTGCCCACACCCCAGTTGTTCTCGAAGCCGCCGCCACCCCCGCCGTGGTCGAAGATCTTCATGAAGATCGAGTCGTTGCCGTCGCGCACGATGCTGCCGTAGATCACGCGGGCGGCCAGGTCAATGGCATCGTCCCAGGTGGTGGTGATCTGCTCAGTGGCGCGGTAGACCAGGGGATGGGTCAGGCGGACGTTGGTCGGGCCGTCGGGGCGGTAGAGGCTAGAGCCCAGATGCCCACCGCGACCGCTGTAGTGGCCCTTGTTGACCACACACTCCTTGTCGGGCTTGATCACCACATTCCAGCGGCTGCCATCGCTCTCGGTGATCACACTGTAGTGGGCCGGGGCGATCCAGTCGCCGGTGAGCGGGCCAACCATCGTCGTGTAGTCCACGCCGAGCGCATTCTCGGCGGGCGCGAAGCCGCCAGCCTGGCCCACAGGCCACTTGTAGACGTTGTAGCCGCAGCCAACGATACAGTAGTGGCAGACCGTATTGAACTGTTGCGCATCAGCCGGCGGCAGGGGCAGCCGGTCGGGAGGTCGATAGGCGGGCATCAGTCGCTCCTTTGGTACTACACCAGCGCCATATTGTTCGCCCGACCGTACAGCAGCCCCTGGACGCCAACGGCGTAGATGTCCTGCCCGTCCAGCTCCAGCGTGATGCGCGGGAGGTTCTGGCAAGAGGGGCCGTTGATCAGCATCGCGTCGGCGGTTGCGTCAAAGTGGCTGAAGTGGCAGGGGCACTGGAGGATCTTGCGCTCGGCGTCGTAGACCAGGGGGCAGCCCATATGGCTACAGAGGCCGCTGTAGGCCACGATGTCCTCGTCGGGGCCGATCCCGCCCACTTCCTTCTTCCCGAGCTTGAGCAGATAAATAAGCGAGCCCTGATCGGGGTAGGCCGCGTTCGCGACGCCGCTGCTCAGATCGTCGAGGGTAGCCACCTTGACCCGCGGGTAGGGCAGCAGATCGCTGACGAAGGTCGCGGCCGCTGGGGCAGCGGCCGGCGCGGCGCTGGGCGCGGTGGTAGGCGGGGCAGTCGTCGCCGCGGCTGCGGGCGCGGCGGTGGCGGTCGGGGCCGCGGCCTGAGGTGGGGCCGAGCATGCGGCCAGGGCCGCGGCAGTGGCGCTCAACGAGCTGAGCCTGAGAAAGCCACGTCGTCCAAGCTTCGGCGCGGTCGAAGACTCCTCGGCAGGCGCCGCCGGCTCATGCACCAGGTCGTCCATGGGCGATCCTCGCTGACTAGAGCTGCACACGTAGGGGATTGTGGCTACTATAGTTCGACGAGGGGGCCAGGGGGAAGATCCAAACGGGTCAACCCATGATCCATTTGGGTCAGCTTGCCGCGGCTGGCTAGATCCAGCCGCGGCGCACGGCCTCGGCGACGGCCTGGGTGCGATTGCGCACCCCGAGCCGCTCTACCAACTCCTGGATACGCCGCTTGACCGTGACCTCGCTCAGCGCGAGCCGGGCGGCAATCTCACTGGTCGTGGCCCCCGCCGCGACGGCGGCCAGGACCTGGAGGGCCTCATGGTCGAGGCCAGACTCGGCGCGGATGCGCCCCTGGGCCTGATGCGCGACCGTGTCGAACAGGATGGGCAGGAGCGAGGGTGAGATCACGCGCTCGCCGCGCGCGACGGCGCGGATCGCGCCGATGATGCTGCCATAGTCGCTGCCTTTGACCAGGTAGCCCTGGGCACCGGCCTCGACCGCGGCGCGCACCTGCGCGGCCTCCTCGTAGGAGCTAAGGACGACGCAGGCCGGGCGGCGCTCGGTCTGCTGGAGCTGGCGCAGCGCGGCCAGGCCGCCGCCGTTGGGCATGCGTAGGTCGAGCAGCACGACATCAGGGCTCGTCGCGCGCACCGCCTCAAGCAGGGCCTGCGCATCAGCGACCGCGCCGACCCAGGCAAGATCAGTCTCGCGCGCAATCATCCCGTGCAGGCCCTCACGCACGACCGGGTGATCATCAGCCACCAGCACGCGGATGGACATCATTGTCTCCATTGGTCACCCCAAATGAGGGAGCGAGGAGCGCCGGGACGGACAGAGCCGGGCCCGACGCGGGCAGGGAATGGCCAACGGGATTCAGTCGGGGAGGGGCAGGGTCACGACGACCTGCGTGCCTTCACCCGGGGGCGACTGGATGTGGAGGCTGGCGCCAATCGCGTGGGCGCGCTCGTTGATACTGAACAGCCCGACGCCGCCCTGCGGGACGGCCCCACCGCGGCCATCATCGGCGATGTGGAGGACCAGCGCGGAACCCCGGCGGGCCAGGCGGATCATTGCCTGGCCCGCCGCGGCATGCCGCTGAATATTGCTCAGCGCCTCCTGCGCAATCCGGTAGAGGGCCAACTGAGCAGGCTCAGGCAGGCGCACCGGCTCGTCAATCAGATCGAAGGTCACGGCGATCTGGGCGGTGCTCGCCCAGCGCAGCCCCAGGTCGAGCAGGGCGGCGGCCAGCCCGGCGGCCAGGCGTGGCGGGCAGAGGGCGCGCACGAGCCGGGACATCTCAGCATCCGCGCTCGCCAGGCTCCCTTGCACCCCCTCCAACTGCTGGAGTCCCGCCTCGCGCGATCCGGCGCGCAGGGCGCTCCGGGCCGCCTCAATCTGGAACTGGGCGCCAAGCAGGGTTGCCCGGACCCCGTCGTGCAGCTCATAGGCAAGGCGCTGGCGCTCCTGTTCGGCCGCGGCGAGGTTGGCCGACAGGCTGGCAGACAGCTGCGCGGAGTGGTTGACCACATGCTGCAGGGCCTGGGTGAGCTGAACCGTCATGGCATCACCGCTGGTTTCCGCGACCAGGGCGCGGTGGCGGACAAGTGCAGCAACAGCCAGGTCCGCGAACTGGCTGAGGAGCCCCAGATCGTCGGCGCGGAGGTGCCGCTCCCCGTGGAGGCGTGCGAGCTGGATGACGCCGATCTGCCGCCCCTCCCACTGGAGGGGGAAACCGATGGTCAAGGGGCAGTCGCCGCCGTCGCAGAATGCCTGACGTGCCTGCGGATCATTGGCGCAGTCGATGACCAGCGGAAGGGTCCGGTGCAGCAGTGAGTCGGCCAGGCGCGCCTCGTCGAGGTCACTTGTTGAGCGGCTCGCCGCATCCCGGCTGATGGTGGTGACGGGAACCAGATCGCCATCGTCCTGGACCAGGGCGAGGGTGCCAGAGTGGGCATCAAAGAGGGTACAGGCATGGGCCAGCAGGGTGGGAAACAGCACCCCAGTCCCTACCACCGTGAGCAGGCTGACGGCGGACTGGACGACGGCCTGCTGGCGCGCGGCATGGCTGAGGGTGGCGGTGGGCATGCTGGCGGCTGCCGGCTGAGGCAGTGCCGAGGCTCCCCTTGACGAGCAGACGTGGGTCATGATGGTACCTCGCGACCAGGCCGTTGCGCACCGCGACGCGGTCAGGCGAACGCCGGACAGGTATATCAATAACTTAAAGATATGGAATATAGTTCTCTATCATACAATAGAGGCGTTCGGAACGTCAACGTTGTGAAAGTGTGCGCAGATTTCCCGTCGTACCTCATACCTATGGCAGCAAGATGGATTTCACAGCATCGTTGTATTGACACACTTCAATCTATATGCTACCCTCAGCCCAAGGAGCATGAAGATGGACGAGACCCTGAAGCTGACCGAAGCACGTACATCCGGCTGCTGCACCCCCGACCTGGCGCCGCGCCTGAATGCCGCGGCAGCCAAGCTCTTGAGCGACGACCTGACCATGCTGGGCCACCCCATCCGGCTGCAGATCCTCGATCTGCTCGCCCAGCGCGACGGCCAGATCTGTGTGTGCGATCTCGAGGCGGCCCTACCGGTCAAGCAGCCCACCGTCTCGCACCACCTCAAGCTCCTGCGCGAGGCTGGCCTGATCGACTGCGAGCGCCGCGGCCTCTGGGCGCACTACTTCATCAAGCGCGAGAACCTCGCCGCCCTGCGCGCCCGCATCCTGGGCGCCCTCGACGCCGTGCGGTGACGGTTCCCTGGGGCCAGACGCCGCCTTTTTTGTGGCCGTTGCATCGATAGCCGTCAATGAAGAGAGGGACACCATGAGCGACACCACGCTCGACCCGACCACCATCAAGGCCACCGTCCAGGAGCACTATGGCAGCCGCATCAAGGCGGCCGCCGAGGCCGCGAGCTGCTGTGGCCCAAGCGCCGGGAGCTGCTGCGGCCCGACCAGCACCGAGCTGACCCTCCACGGCCCTGAGGCCCTGGCCACCCTGCCCGAGGGCGTGGTCACCGCCTCGTTCGGCTGCGGCAACCCCCTCACCCTGGCCAG